>NZ_JBFBAO010000068.1:0-23451 GCF_040682255.1 Micromonospora sp. NPDC051296
CGTCGGCAGCGAGGGCCTCGGCGTGATCATCGCCGAGCACCGCCGCGCCGGCCGTTCCGTCGTCTTCACCAACGGCTGCTTCGACGTGCTGCACCGGGGACACGTGCGGTACCTGGAACAGGCCCGAGCCCTCGGCGACCTGCTGGTGGTGGCGGTCAACTCCGACGGCAGCGTACGCCGGCTCAAGGGGCCGGACCGGCCGGTCAACCCGGTCGAGGACCGAACTGCCCTGCTCGCCGCGCTGTCCTGCGTGGACCACGTGGTGGTCTTCGAGGAGGACTCACCGGCCGCGCTGATCGAGGACATCCGCCCGGACGTCTACGTCAAGGGCGGCGACTACCCGCCCGAGCTGGTGCCCGAGGCACCGCTGGTGCAGCGGCTCGGCGGCCAGGTCCGCACCCTTGGGTACGTGCCGGACCGCTCCACCTCCGCGATCATCGACCGGATCCGGGCGCACGCCCAGGAGACCGGGCCGGAGATTGCCGCCGGCGACCCACCGCCCGACCCACCCGCGACCGGCGTGACCGCACCCGATCCGGCGGTGGCACCCGCAACCGGTGTGACCGCATCCGATCCGGCGGTGGCGACGAACCGCGCTGGCGGACCAGCGACCGGCTCGGCCGTGCCACCGCTGACCGCGCCGTGAACCGCCCGCTCGACGCCGGCTCCCGCGCGGAATTCCGCGCCGACCGTCTGCTCGACGTGCTGGTGCCGACCCGGGACCGTCCCGCTGAACTCGCCGTCACCCTCTCCGGGCTCGCCGCCCAGGAGGGGGTGCCCGGGTTCGGGGTCGTGGTCAGCGACCAGTCCGACGGCGAACCCGGGTACGCCCATCCGGCGGCGGCCACCATGGTCCGTGCGCTGCGCCACCGCGGGCACCCGGTGCTGCTGACCCGCCGGCTGCCCCGGCGGGGCCTGGCCGAACACCGGGCCTGGCTGCTCGCCGCGTCCGGCGCCCGGTATGTGCTCTGCCTCGACGACGACGTCTGGCTGGAACCAGGGACGCTGCACCGGCTGGTCACCGCGATCGAGGAGCTGGGCTGCGGGTTCGTCGGCAACGCGGTGCACGGACTGTCCTACCTGCACGACGTTCGGCCGCAGACGCACCGGCACTACCAGGAGTGGGCCGGCCGGCCGGTGCCGGAGCGGATTCGCCCGGGCACCTCGCAGTGGGACCGGGCGCAGATCCACTCGGCGGCGAACCTGCTGCACGTCACCGAGTCGCTGGCCCTGCCCGAGGGAAGCTGGCGGGCGTACAAGGTCTCCTGGATCGGCGGCTGCGTGCTGTACGACCGGGCGAAGCTGGTCGACTCCGGCGGCTTCGACTTCTGGCGCCGGCTGCACGAGCGGCACCAGGGCGAGGACGTCGCCGCCCAGCTCGCCGTGCTGGCCCGCCACGGCGGCGCCGGCGTCCTGCCCAGCGGCGCGTACCACCTGGAGTCGCCCACCACGGTCACCGACCGCGACGTGGAGGCGTGGGAGGTCGTCCTCGCCGACGCGGACGCCGACGCCTGATCGGCGTTAACAAGGGGCCCTTCCTCTACCGCAGGCGTTAAGAAGGGGCCCTTCCTTACCCGAACAGCAGCTCGCGGGCGGCTTCGAGCACCTCGACGACCGGTACGTCGGTGACGAACGAGTCCCGATGTGGACAGTCGCCGTCGCCGGGCCGGTGCGGGTAGATCCCGGGGGTGCAGTCCACCCCGCAGACCGGGCAGTGCACCGTCCACGAGGTGATCGGCCGGTGCCGGTCCCGTAGCGCGGTGGCCGTGGTGATCAGGTTGCCGACCCAGAAGATGCCGACCGTCGGGGTACCCACCGCGGCGGCGAGGTGCAGCGGGCCGGTGTCGTTGGAGACCACCAGTTCGCAGCCGGCGTAGCAGCCGACCAGCCCGCCCAGGCTGAGCGTGCCCACCTGCGGCCGGACCGGGACGCCGGCCGCCGCCGCCACCTGGTCGACCACGTCCTGCTCGGCGGGGGTCCCGGTGACCAGCACCTCGTACCCGTCAGCGTGCAGCGTCCGGGCCACCTGCGCGAACCGGTCGGCGGGCCAGCGGCGGCGGGTGTCGGTGGCGCCCGGGTGCAGCGCCACCCGAGGGCGCTCCGGCTCGCCCAGCACGAATCGCGCCTCGGCGCGATCGGTGTCGGTGACCGCCAGCACCGGGGTGATCGTGGTCGCCGGGGCACCGACCAGCGCCGCCACCTCCAGGTAGCGGATCACCTCGGGCTGGTAGTAGACGTAGCGCAGCCAACGGTCCAGCGGCGGGGCGTCCTCGGCGCGCAGCCCGGCGGTCATCCGGGCGCCGAGCGCGGCCACCAGCGGGTTCGAGTTCGCACCGCCCCCGTGTAGCTGGAGCGCCAGGTCGAAGCGTTCCGCCCGGGCGGCGGCCAGGAAGTCGATCATGCTCGACTCGGGCTCGCCGGAGGCCGGCGTGCGGATTCCCGGGGCGGCTGGCACCACCAGCACCCGGTCCACCGGGCCGGGCCGGTCGCGCCACAGCGCCGCGTGCCACGGCGCACCGAGCAGCACGATCTCCGCCCGCGGGTACGCGGAGCGCAACGCGTCCAGCGCCGGCAGCACGAAGATGAAGTCGCCGAGCGCGTTGGCGCGCAGCACGGCGATCCTGGCCACGTCGGGCACCAGCCCGGCGACCGGGGCGAGCAGGGCCGGCGCGGCCACGGAGGGGCCGCTACCGGCCGGGCTCGCCGACGGCGACGTCCGGCTGGTGCAGTTCCCGATCCGCCGCCGGGTCGATGCTGCGCGGCCTACTCCCGGACGGGCCGACGGGGTGTGGGCCGGTGCGGCCGACGGTGATGGTGCGCGGCAGGGGCCGGGTCGCCCGTGGCAACCTGACCCGGAGCAGGCCGTGGTCCATCACCGCGTCGATCGCGTCCGGGTCCACCCGCGACGGCATGTGCACGCGGTACTCGAAGCCTCGGGTCTCGAACCCGCCGGAGATGCCGTGGTCGGCGTTGACCTCGGCCTCCGTCCGGGCGCGTACGCACAGCTCGCGCTCGTCCAGCTCGACCGCGACCTCCTCCGGTGCGACACCGGGCAGCCGAACGACCACCTCCCAGCCGTCGGTGGTCTCGCCCAGCTCCACCTCGGGCGGCCCCGGCCGGCCGCCGACCAGCCGGCTCAGCTCGGCCCGCAACGACTGCAACTCACCCAGCGGGTCCCAGCCCTGCTGGCCGGCCCGCCGGCCACGTCCCGGTCTGGTCATCGGGCACCTCCCATCTGCTGGCCGGAGCCGGTGGGCCGCAGCGAACTCGGCGCGTTGAGGTTGGCGTCGCGCTCGACGCCGACGCCGAGCCGGTCGACGAGTTCCCCGCCGAGCCAGGCGGCGACGCCGAGGATGGCCACCGCCACCACCTCGATGGCGATCAGCGCGCCGCCGGCGGTCCGGTACTCGGCATTGAGCCGCACCACCCAGACCGCGGCGAACAGCAGAAGCATCGCGGTGTTGGCGGCGGCGTGGGTCTGCCCCACCCGCTTTGCCCGGGTGCCGCGCGGGATGGCCAGCAGGTCGACCAGCCCGGCCGCGGCGGCAAGCAGGCCGCCGATCAGGCCGACGGAGAGATTCCAGAACGCCAGTTGGCCCAGGTAGTTCGGCCCGCCGAGCGCGTCGATGATGTCGAACAGCACGGTGGTGACCAGCAGGGCGACCGGGAACATCACCAGCATCGGGTGAACAGGGTGACCCAGAATCTTGAGTCGACTCTCCATCTGCGGGCCTCCACTGCTCGGGTCGCGGGCGCACGCTCCGGCGCTCGGTGCGGCCGTACCCCGGTCACCACGGGACAAACCTGACGGTGGACACGACTACACTTACGGTGACGGTTTCCCGTCTGGTGCCGTCACCACGGTCAACGCCACGGGGAGGCAGACAGTGACGGTGGAGATCACGTCGGCGGCGGAGTTGACCGAGCTGCTGGGCACCCCGGCGCCCCGCGCCGCCGTGAAGGAACGCACCACGCTGCACGAGCGTGACCGGCAGTGGCTCGCCGCGTCCCCGTTCTGCCTGGTGGCCACGGCCGGGGCGGACGGCAGCTGCGACGTCTCGCCCAAGGGCGACCCGGCCGGCTTCGCCCTCGTGCTGGACGACCGGACCATCGCCATCCCGGAGCGTCCCGGCAACCGGCGGGCGGACGGCTACCGCAACATCCTGGCGAACCCGCACGTCGGGCTGATCTTCCTGATCCCCGGGCGCACCGACACCCTACGGATCAACGGCCGGGCCCGGCTGTTGAGCGACGCGCCCTGGTTCGACGAGATGGTGGTCAAGGGGCACCGGCCGGTGCTCGCCGTGGTGGTCGAGATCGAGCAGATCTTCTACCACTGCGCCAAGGCGTTCCTCCGCTCCCACCTGTGGCAGCCCGAGACCTGGCCGGTGGACCCGCTGCCCAGCCGGGCCCGGCTGATCAAGGAGGTGGAGGCACCGGCGGAAACGCTGACCGAGCTGGAGCGCCACTACGGCCCGGAGTACGCCAGCAAGCTCTACGTCTGACCCGAGGGTCGACCGGCGACGGCGACCATCCAGAGGTGGCCGTCCGGGTCGGCGAAGGTGCCCGCGTATCCCCAAGGCTGCTGGCCGGGCTCGGTGACCACCTCGGCGCCGGCCTCCAGCGCCCGCTTGACCAACCCGTCCACCTCGTCCGAGCTGGTCGCGCTCAGGCCGAGCACGCACTCGCTGTGCCGGGAATCGGCGACCTCCCGCCCGCCGAGCACCCAGCCGAAGCCACCGGTCGGCACCAGCATGAGCCGCAGACCGTCGTTGACCTCGAACTGCAACGGCTCGGGCAGCCCGTCCTCAGCGGCCTCGCCGACGACGTCCAGGCCGAGGGCGTCCCGGTAGAAGTCGTAGGAGACCTGCCGGTCCACGATCGGCAGACTGACGATGACCGGTGTGTGGCGCACGGGAACCTCCGGGGGTCGGCACTGACCTCGCCATTGTGGCCACCGTATGGCACGGCGGGCGTGAAGCAATTGACGAGCCGCGGACTTGCCATCTGAACATACGATCCCGCGCATGAGGATGTCCCGCGTCTGGCTGGCGGCCTGCCTGGTCATGCCACTTCTGGCGGCATGCGTCACCGGACCCTCCGAGGTACCGGCACGGTCGTCGGTCACGTACACCTGCTGTGAGACTGCGGATGTCGAAACGCTCTACGAGCCGGGGCAGACCTTCATCCTGCACTGGATCGTCGAACTGCTGGATGAGCCGCCTGCCACGACCCCGCCCCAGGTCGAGCTGAACGCCCACCTGACCGGCCCGTTCGCGACGGTGGATGAGCTCAAGGCCGTGGCAATGGGCACCAAGAATGTTTCGGGGCTGGTCACTCTCACGGCCGAGCCGGTTCGACCCGCCGGCACGCCCGACGAACGACCCGTCAGCACCATCGTGATCGATCCCTCGGCCAAGCCGGGTTACTACAACCTGGTCAGCTCGGTGGTCGACCGCGGAAGCACGGTCAGCGGGGAAAGCATCATCCAGGTAGTGCCCCAGAGTTGAACCACCGCAGGACGACACGACGAAGGCCCAGGTCATGATCGGCGATCAAGCCGTTAACCTGGGCCTTCCTGTGGAGCCGCCTGACGGAATCGAACCGTCGACCTACGCATTACGAGTGCGTCGCTCTGCCGACTGAGCTAAGGCGGCAACGATGGCCAAGTGTACGGCACGCGTCGGCGCGGGGCCGAGCGGGATTGCCCGAGTCGGCGGACCGGACAACGGGGCCTTTCCGGCTCAGCGCGGCTGACCGCGCCCCACTACGCTGCGGCTAATGACCGACGATCACATCCCCCGCGACGAACCGGTCGACAGCCCGCCGGGTAAAACGGCACCGCCCGACCCGACCGGCCGGGCGGCACCCCAGGCCCGCCCGTTCGCCGGGGAGGTGGGCGGCGGACGGGCGACGCGGCGGCCCAGTAGCACCGACCCGCTGGAGCTGGGCTTCACGCCGCGCAAGCCGGTGCCGTGGCTCGCGCCGTTCCTGCTGATCAGCACCGGCCTGCGTACGTTGCTGGCCCTGCTCTTCGGGGCCTACCTGGACAAGCGGGAGCTGCAGAAGGCGCTGGACGCGGAGGTCGCCAAGCAGGTCGGGGCGGACGGTGGGCTCTGGCTCGACTACGTGGCCGACCTGGGCGACGGCTTCAACGCCACGTACTCGGTGGCGTACCTGCTCGCCCAGCGGGAGCTGGAGGTGGACGGGCACCGGCTGCCCCGGGCGCAGACCCTGGTGATGGGCGGTGACCAGGTCTACCCGTCGGCCGCCTACGAGGCGTACGAGGACCGCTGCAAGGGGCCCTACCAGGCGGCGCTGCCGGTCAGCCCGCCGGAGCAGCCGACGATCTTCGCCGTGCCCGGCAACCACGACTGGTACGACGGGTTGACCGCGTTCCTCCGGCTGTTCGTCCGCACCCGGGATCGGCATTTCGGCGGCTGGCGTACCGGCCAGTCCCGCTCGTACTTCGCCGCCGAGTTGCCCGCCGACTGGTGGTTGCTCGGCCTCGACGACCAGTCCGGCTCCTACGTGGATGATCCGCAGCTCACCTACTTCGACGCGGTGGCGAAGAAGCTGGGACCGCAGAGCAAGGTGATCCTGGCGGTGCCGGCGCCGGCGTGGGTCAAGGCCGTCGACCAACCCACCGCGTACGACTCGATCGACTACTTCATCCGGACCATCGTCGCGCCCACCGGGGCCCAGGTCCGGCTGCTGATCTCCGGCGACCTGCACCACTACGCCCGGTACACCGGGCCGGACGGCCGGCAGCTGGTCACCTCCGGCAGCGGCGGCGCGTACCTCTACCCGACGCATCAGCTGCCCGAGCGGATCGAGGTGCCGCCACGGGACACAATGGCCCGCCGGTCCAGCCCCTCCCGGACGTACGAGCTGGCCGGCCGCTACCCCGACGCCGCCCGCTCCCGCCGGTACGGCTGGGGGATCTTCAGCCGGCTGCCCCGCCGCAACCCGGGCTTCGCCACGCTGCTGGGCATCCTGCACACCCTGCTGATGCTGTCGATGGCCGGCGTGACCGACTTCCGGTCCGAGGCGTCCGAGCAGCGCCTGTTCAGCGTGCCGCTGGTGATGATGGTGCTGCTGATGGTGCTCGCGGCGGCCCTGTTCGCCAAGCCGCCCAGTTCCACCGGCAAGCGCCACGCGCGGCACTGGATCCTCGGCGTCGGGCACGGCCTGGCCCACGTCGGGCTGGCCGCCGGCGGCACCTGGGCCTGGCTGGCCCTGCCCTTCCACGACTGGCCCTGGCCGCTGCCGGCGGTCGCCGCGGTGGCGGTCTACCTGCCGGTGAGCGGCCTGGTGGCCAGTCAGCTGGTGGCCGCGTACCTGCTGGTGGCCGGCGCGTTCGGGGTGAACGTCAACGAGTTGTTCGCCGGCCAGGGCATTGAGGACGCGAAGGGCTTCGTACGCCTGCGCATCGACCCCGACGGCACCCTGACCCTCTACCCGATCGCGATCGACCGGGTCGCCCGTGACTGGCGGGTGAACCCCGACCAGTCCCCCGACTCCTCCTGGCTGACCCCCACCACCCCACTCCGGCCCCGCCTGGCCGAACCCCCCATCACCCTCACCTGACCACCGCCCCACCCACCCTGTTGATCATGAAGTTGGCGGGTGCTTCAAAGATCAAAGTGCCCGCTAACTTCATGATCGACCCAGGCTCGCGGCCGGGGCCGGCGGAGGTGTGGGGTTAGTTGGAGTAGTGCTGGTCGTGGGCTTGGCGGGGGGCGCAGACGGAGGCGCGGGAGCAGGAGCAGCGGGAGCCGTCGGCGTCGAGGCGGACGGTGACGGCGTCGCGGGGGACGCTGTGACCGACCACCCGGCCCTCCCCCTTCGGGGTGGAGACCCGAACGCCGACCTCCGGGGCGGACTCCTGGAACCGTTGATACAGCGGGTGCTCGTATTTCAGGCAGCACATCAGCCGACCGCAGGCGCCGGAGATGCGCAGCGGGTTGAGCGGAAGGTCCTGGTCCTTGGCCATCCGGATGGTGACCGGCTCGAAGTCGTTCAGGAAGGTGGCGCAGCACAGGTCACGCCCGCAGGATCCGATGCCGCCCTGCACCCGCGCCGAGTCGCGCGCCGAGAGCTGGCGCAGCTCCACCCGACAGTGCAGGGTCGCCCCGAGATCGCGTACCAGCGAGCGGAAGTCCACCCGGTGCGGCGCGGTGAAGTAGATGGTGCTGCGCTCGCCGCCGTCGGTGCTGCCGAGCACGTGGTCGACCGCAACCACCTTCATCGGCAGCTCGTGCTCCCGGATCAGCCGCTTCGCCGCGATCTTCGCCTCGGCCTTGCGCCGCCGCAGCGTCTCGTCCCGGCGCAGATCGTCCTCCTGCGCCAGCCCGGCCAGCCGGGGAAAGCCCTCGGTGTCCTCGGTGACCCACTGCGCGGCCCAGACGCACTCCGCCACCTCGGGACCGTCGTCGGTGGGGACCAGCACCTTGTCGCCCACCTGCGGGCGCAGTTCGCCCGGGTCGAGGTAGTAGAGGCGCCCGTACCGCTGGAAGCTGACCGCGCAGAGCATGCCCATGCCCTTCACCCTACGACGCCGCGCCGGCATCGCGCCCAGCCGCAGTGACGCCGGACTACACCGTGTAGACATCCACGGTTGTCGACTCGACCGATCCCTGTCCCAGCTACTGGTACGACGATGCCGGCCCGGACGGCCGAAACCTGCTACCAGCCCACGCGGGTCGTCCGGGTGCCCGACAGACCGCCACCGTCGGGGCGGGACCGGTTGCCGGCCGGGCGCCAGGGGGACTCGGCCAGGCTCGGTGCCCACTGCCGGAGCAGGGTCTCCGCTCCGTCGTAGGCGACACAGAGCACCGCCAGCACCCGGGCGGCGATCTCGGCGGCACCGGCACCACCCGGCGACGACGGCCCGGAATGGGGCGATTCCCTGGTTACCGAGGTGGCGGCGACGACGGCCACCGCCTCTCCCGAGCCGATCACGTCGGCCAGCACTCGGGCGACGGCGAGCCGGCTGCCCTCCACCCAGTCGGCGAGGGCGTCGGCGTAACTGGCGGTCGCCTCCAACCGCCCGACCAGGCTCTCCGGCCCCTCGTCGAGGTGTCGCAGCAGCGTTGCCCGGGACTGCCCGTACGAGGCGGCGGCCGGCCCGGACCAGAGCACCGGGTCGGTCAGGGCGGCGCAGGCGTGGTCGTACCCGTGGACCTGCCGGCGTACCGTGTGCCCGGCACCGGCCAGCGGCGCGGAACGCAGGTCGAGGAAATTGCGCAGCGCCTCGCCGGGCAGCACCTCCATCCGCCGCAGCAGCGGCCAGACCCGGTGCCCCTCGGGAGCACCGGCGGCGAGCAGGGTGTCGACCCGGCGCAGCAGGTCGAGACCGGGCTCGGCGAGCCGGTCCAGGGCGTCCATCACGCCTCCCCGACCAACCGGCGGGAGACCGCGGAGTCGGTGTCGGCGTACTGGTCGGCGGCCTGACGCAGCGCCGCGGCCGCAGACGCCAGGTGGGCGGCGGCCGCGTACGCCTCCCGGGCCCGGTCACCGGTGGCGGCCACCCACTGGCGGTGCAGCGCCCGCCCGATCTCACCCGGCCGCCCCGGGGCGTCGGCGCCGAACGCCACCTGCGCCGGGTCACCGGCGGCAACCGAGCGGGACAGCGCGGTCAGCGTGGCGCTCGCCTCGTCGAGGCGGCTGGCCAGGGCACGAAGGCTGTCCATCTCAGGCCCCCGTCAGCGGTCGGTAGGCGGTGAAGGTCTCGTTGTGCAGCTTCTCCCTGGCCCACTGAGCGGCGTCGGCCGCCGCGGCGACCGCGGCCCGCACCGAATTGGCCACGTCGCGCGGCGCTCGGGTGTGCAATGGGCCGAGGAACCGCACGTCGGTGATCCGGCCGCTGGCGGTCACCACCACCTCGACCAGACCGTCCGGTGACCGGACGGTGACCTCGACCGTCGCCACGGCCTGGTCGAACTCGGCCTGGAGGGACTCGATCCTGCGGTAGCGCCGGACCGCCTCCTCGATCCATGCCTCGTCGATCTCGCCCCGCGGCATCAGCGGGCTCCTCCCCAGTCGTCCTCACTCTGCGTGCCGCTACCGTCACCACGGCACACCGGACCGTACCGCACGCGAATTGCGCGTGTCGATGCCTGTGGAAAACCGGTCCGGCCGGCGGACGTCGTGCGGGGAGTGCCGGTCAGCCCTTCCAGAGGGCGAGCATCATGGCCTCGACGGCGATCCGGGGTTTGACGTTGGCCTCGATCGCGGTACGGCAGGCGAGCACCGCCTCCAGGCGCCGCAGCGCCCCCTCCGGCTGCCAACTGCGGGCACCGGCGTCGGCCAGCTCTGCGGTGTCGGTGTGCACCGGCGCCACCGGCGCGCCCAGCGCCATGGTCAACGCGTCCCGGTAGAAGGCGGCCAGGTCGACCAGGGCCCGGTCCAGCGCGTCCCGCTGAGCCCGGGTCGCCCGCGACTTCTGGCGTCGCTCCAGGTCCTTCAGCTGCCCGGCCGCACCCCGCGCCGCACCCGCCGCGCCCCGGCCGGTGCCGCCCGCGCCGAGTGCGGTCTCCAGCGCCGCGCGCTCCGCCGCGTCGATCTCCGTGACCGACGCCTCGGCCTCCGCCTCGGCCGCCTCGATCAGCGCGGACGCCGCGTCGAACGCGGCACCCACGCCGGTCAGCCGGCGAGGTACCGCGAGTACCGCCTCCCGCCGGGCACGGGACTGCGGGTCGCCGGCCAACCGCCGGGCCCGCCCCACGTGCCCCTGGGTGGCCGCCGCCGCCCACCGCGCCACGTCGGGCGCGATCCCGTCCCGGCGGACCAGCACCTCGGCCACCGCCGCGGCCGGCGGCTGCCGCAGTGGTACGACCCGGCACCGCGACCGGATGGTCACCGAGATGTCGTCCGGGTGGGTGGACGGCGCGCAGAGCAGGAAGACGGTCCGCGGCGGCGGCTCCTCCACCGCCTTGAGCAGCGCGTTTCCGGCCGCCTCGGTGAGCCGGTCGGCATCCTCGATGATCACGATCTGCCAGCGCCCGCCGGACGGGGTGCTGGCTGCGCGGAGCACCAGCGCCCGCATCTCGTTGACGCCGATGGAGAGCCCTTCGGGCACCACCAGCCGCACGTCCGCGTGGGTGCCGGTGAGCGTGGTGTGGCAGCCGGGGCACTCGCCGCAGCCGGTGCCGTGCACGCACTGCAGTGCGGCGGCGAAGGCCCGCGCCGCGACCGACCGGCCCGACCCGGGCGGGCCGGTGAAGATCCACGCGTGGGTCATCCCCGCACCCGGGTCACCGCCGGCCCCGGCCGAGATCGCGTCGGCGTCCTCCGCCGGTGCGGCCGTGGGCTTCGCCCGTTCGCCGGCGGTGCGCAGGACGGCCGCAGCCGCCGCGGCGGCCCGGCGCAGCGTGGCCACTGCCTCGTCCTGCCCGACCAGGTCGGCGAAGGCGTCCGGCATCAGGTCCGCTCCGTCGTCACCAGCTCCGATGGGGATAACTCGGGCTGCACCGAGGTGTCCGGACCGTTCGCCGGACCCGGGTGGTTCACGCCGCCGGCAGCATCGAGCAACTCCTCCACCCGGCGGGCCACCCGCTCGGCGATCTCGTCGGCCGGACGGGCGGCGTCGAGCACCAGATAGCGCTTCGGGTCGGCGGCGGCGAGGTCGAGGAAGGCGTACCGGACCCGCTCGTGGAAGGCCACCGACTCGGCCTCCAGCCGGTCGGCGACCTGGTTGCGCGCGGCGGCCCGGGACAGCCCGGTGCGCGGGTCGACGTCCAGCAGCACCACCAGGTCGGGCTTGAGCCCACCGGTGGCCCAGGAGGAGAGCCAGGAGACCTCGTCGACCGGCAGCGTACGGCCGGCACCCTGGTACGCCAGCGACGAGTCGACGTACCGGTCGCTGATCACGACGGCGCCGCGGACCAGGGCGGGCCGGACCACCGTGGCCACGTGGTGCGCCCGGTCGGCGGCGTAGAGCAGCGCCTCGGCGCGCGGCGAGGGCGCATCGTCGGCGGAGGTGTCGAGCACCAGCGACCGGATCCGGGTGCCGATGCCGGTCGCGCCCGGCTCCCGGGTGACCACCACGTCCCGCCCCTCGCCCCGCAGCCGCTCGGCCAACTCGGTCAACTGAGTCGACTTGCCCGCGCCCTCGCCGCCTTCGAAGACCACGAAGAGCCCGGCCGAGACGAACGGTTCGGCCGGCATCAGCGGGCGGCCCCGGATCGACCCCCAGAGGTCGGCCAGCACCGGAACGCCCTTCTTGTCGTCCATCTGGCCGAACGCGCTGATCCCGGCGAAGATCCCGGCCACGCCGGCGGCGAGCAGCAGCAGGCGGGTGGCGGAGACCGAGATCTGCGCGCCGGCGATCTCCAGGGTCCGCGACCCGCCGACACCGGCCAGCAGGCCGCCCAGCGCGATGGCCAGGATCAGCACCAGCCGGGTGCCGATCTGCACCACCGCGAAGACCCGGCCACGGACCTCGTCGGCTACCTCGCCGCCGAGCAGCGTGGTGCCGGACAGGAAGGCCATCCCGGCACCGGCACCGACCAGGATCGCCCCGACGATCGCCATGGACAGGTGGATGGCGAAGGCCAGGGTCATCACCGAGGCGCTGGCCAGCACGATGCTCATGCCGAACCAGCGGCGTCGGGACATGTCCCGCACGATCATCGGGCCGAGCCCGATGCCGAGCGCCAGGCCGACGAAGATCGCGCCGAACAGCAGGAAGAACGCGGCGTCGCCGGCGTTGAGCGAGGTGGCGAAGAACTGCGCGGTGCCGATGACGATGCCGCCGCCGGCGAACGCGCCGAGGATGCCGAACACCAACCCCCGGACCAGTGGGGTGTGCCCGATGAATCGCCAGCCCTCGACGAACTGCCGGAACATGCTCTGCTCGCTGCGCTGCTGCCCGTCGGCTCGACCCTGGCTGATCTCCTTGATCCCGTACATCACCACCAGCGCGGTGGCCAGCCGGGAGAACGCGTTGACCCAGAGCGCGAGCTGTGCGGGCTCGGCCCAGGCCGGCATGTCCCCGCCGACGATTGCCCGCACGCTGCGGTCGAGCACCGCCGCGACGACCGCGGCGAGGACCGGCGTGAGGCCGTACGTGGTGATCAGGGTCAGCTGGTTGGCGGCTTCCAGCCGGGCGCGCGGGATGAGGTTCGGGACCGCGGCCTCCTTGGCCGGGATCCACAGCAGGGTGACCGTCTCGATCAGGAAGGTGGCGATGGCGGCCCACCCCACCACCACCGCGCCGCCGGCCCCGAGCAGCGCGACCAGCGGGATCGAGGCGAACAACAGGAAGCGCAGCACGTCGCAGATGACCATCGTCCAGCGCCGGTCGAACCGGTCGGCGAGCACGCCCGCGATCGGCCCGAGTATCAGCGCCGGCAGCAGCCGGACGGCGATCACACCGCCGAAGGCCACCCCCTTGGCGGTGCTCCCCTCCACCTGGGCCGCGGCGAAGACCGAGGTGGCGAGCAGGCCGAACCAGTCGCCGAAGGAGGCCGCGCCGAGCACGATCCAGAGCCGGCGGAACGGCCGGATACGCAGCACCGAGCGGATCGCGCCGTAACCGCTCAGGTCGGCCTGGCCGGCGGGCGCACCCGGTGGCCCCGGCGGTCCGCCGGGCTGGTTCTTCCGGTCGCCGGACGGGCCGGCTGCGCCGGCCGGCTGGTCCGCGGACGGCGACACGCCGGACGACTCGCCGTTGAACTGGCTTTCGATGGCCGTACCTCCACGTGCCGGCCCATCGCTGGGCACCCCCGGTGGAACACTCTAGACCCGACAGGGACCTCTCCCCGTCGTGCATCGCCTGCTCGCCGAGCCTAGGCCGCTGTGGCCAGCCCGACCCAGGCGGGCAGACGCGAGGGTGTTTCGCATTAACCGTTTCACAGTTAGCGTGCACACGTGGCCACCGACAGCGAGAACCTGCGCCACCGGCTGGACCGGGCGACCGCACACCTCGACCCGCCGTACGCGGTGGTCGACCTCACGGCCTTCGACACCAACGCCGCCGCACTCGTCGCCCGGGCCGGCGGAAAGCCGCTGCGCATCGCCAGCAAGTCGCTGCGCAGCCGCGACCTGATCGCCCGCGCGCTGGCCCGGCCGGGCTGGCACGCAGTGATGGCATTCACGCTGCCCGAGGCGATCTGGCTGGTCCGGACCGGGGTGGCCACCGACGCACTGGTGGCGTATCCCACGGTCGACCGGAGCGCGCTGGCCCAACTCGCCGCCGATCCGGCCCTCGCGGCGGCCGTCACCCTGATGGTCGACGACCCCAACCAGCTGGACCTCTGCGATGCGGTGCGTCCTCCCGGACGCCGTCCCGAACTCCGGGTCTGCCTCGACCTGGACGCCTCGTGGCGCCTGCTGGGCGGACGGGTGCACGTCGGGGTACGCCGCTCACCGGTGCACAGCGCCCGGGCGGCCGGCCGGCTGGCCGCCACCGTCGCCCGCCGGCCGGGCTTCCGGCTGGTCGGCCTGATGTCGTACGAGGCACAGATCGCCGGCCTGGGCGACGCACCGCCCGGGCAGGCGGCGCTCGGCGCCGCGATCCGGCTGGCCCAACGCGGGTCGTACCGCGAACTGCTGGCCCGCCGGGGCGCGGCGGTGGCCGCCGTACGCGAGCACGCCGACCTGGAGTTCGTCAACGGTGGCGGCACCGGCAGCGTGGCCGCGACCAGCGCCGATCCCGCGGTAACCGAGGTCACCGCGGGATCTGGCCTGTACGGGCCGACGCTGTTCGACGCGTACCGCAGCTGGCGCCCTACCCCGGCGGCGTTCTTCGCCTGTGCGGTGGTCCGCCGGCCGGCACCCGGGCTGGCCACCGTGCTCGGCGGTGGCTGGATCGCCTCCGGTTCGGCCGCCGACAGCCGGCTGCCCCGGCCATGGTTGCCCACCGGGCTCAAGCTGATCGGTGCCGAGGGCGCCGGCGAGGTGCAGACCCCGCTGGCCGGCACGACGGCCGCCACCCTGCGCATCGGCGACCGGGTCTGGTTCCGCCACGCCAAGTCGGGCGAGCTGTGCGAACGCGTCAACGAGCTGCACCTGGTGGACGGCGACGAGGTGGTGGCCACCGTGCCGACCTACCGGGGCGAGGGTCGAGCCTTTCTCTGACGCGGACCGGGTGCGGCGTCAGGCGGGCTGCCCGGCCGGCTCGGCCGCCGCCTCCGGCTCGGAGATCTGGTCGTCGGCCGGCTTGGCGGGTTGCACGACCGGCCGGTGGCCGGCGTCGCCCCGCGCGTTCACCTGGCGGTGCAGATACTCGCGGATCAGCGCCTTCGCCTCGGTCAGTACCCGGTCGTCGCCGTCCGGCTTCCGCCGGAACGCGAGCTTGATCAGCGCGTCGGCCGCCTCCACCGCGATCTCCAGGTGGAAGCGCAGGTCGGGAACGTCGGCGAGCCCGAACCGCTCAGTGAGCACCCGGCCCAACTGGTCCGCGATCACCCCGTTGTTGTCCCGCTGCTCATCGAGCAGATGCAGGTCGACCACGTCGCCGAAGTGCAGGGTACGGAACCCGGGGACAGTGCGGTGCATCGTGATGTACTCATCGATTCCCGCGTCGACCCCGTCCCACCAGTGGGTCAGGTCGTCCGAGGCGAAGCGCTCGTCCAGCCGCTGGAGGTAGGACTCCATGGTGCGCAGCGTCAGCGCCTGCACGATTGCCCGCTTGTCCGGGAAGAACTGGTAGACCGACCCGATCGCCACCTCGGCCCGCTCGGCGAGCAGGGTGGTGGTCAGTCCCTCGTACCCCACCTCGTCGACGAGTTCGGCGCAGGCGTCCAGCATTCGCTGGACCCGCGCGACACTACGGCCCTGCACCGGTACACGGCGCAGCGGCCCGGTCGTGGCGGCTGAAGTGGACACTCGCCACCCCCTCTCGACGGAAGAACATATCTGCCAGTCACGAGTCCGTGACTACCGGTACAACGAGCGGACCTCGATTGCGGTATTTACCAGGAACAACGTTCCTGATATGAAGTCGGTTCATATTCATTTTGAGGAGCGCGCCGATGGCCGGAACCGCACCCGCCGATGCCGCCACCTGGTCCAACTGGGCCGGCAACCAGCACAGTGTCGCGACCGCCGTCCTGCGCCCTTCGTCCATCGTCGAGGTCGCCGAGCAGGTCCGTTCCGCCGCCGCGACCGGTGAGCGGATCCGCCCGGTCGGCAGCGGCCACTCCTTCACCTCTGTCGCGGTCGGCGATGGACGGCGGATGGACCTGACCCGACTTGCCATCGACGTACGCGTGGACGTCGATCAGCGCCTCGTCACCGTACCGGCCGGGATGACCCTGCGGGGGCTGAACGCCCTACTCGCCAGTCACCAGCTGGCGTTGCCGAACCTCGGCGACATCGACGCGCAGACCGTGGCCGGGGCGATCTCCACCGGCACTCACGGCACCGGCGCGGCGTACGGCGGCCTGGCCACCTTCGTCGAGGCACTGACGCTGGTCACCGGAACCGGCGAGGTGCTGCACTGCTCCACCGAGGAACATCCCGAGGTGTTCGAAGCAGCCCGGCTCTCGCTCGGCGCGCTCGGCGTACTGGTCGAGGTGACGTTGCGCTGTGTGGACGCCTTCGTGTTGCGGGCACACGAGCGCCCGGCGGTGCTGGACTCCGTGCTGGCGGACCTGCCCGGCCTGGTCGACCGGCACGACCACGTCGAGTTCTTCTGGTTCCCGTACACCGACCGGGTTCAGCTCAAGGCCAACGACCGGGTCGCGACCGACGACCGACCGCTGCCCGGCTGGCGCCGCTGGCTGGACGACGACTTCCTGGCCAACACCGTCTTCGCCGGGGCCTGCCGGCTCGGCCGCGCGGTGCCGGCCCTGGCGCCGGGGATCAGCGCCTTCTCCGCCCGGGCGCTCAGCGAGCGGGTCTACACCGGCCGCTCCGACACGGTCTTTTGCAGCCCGCGCCGGGTCCGCTTCCTGGAGATGGAGTACGCGCTGCCGCGTGCGGCCCTGCCCGACGCGCTCGACGCGCTGCGCCGGATCATCGACGGGCTGCCGTTCAAGGTGCTCTTCCCGGTCGAGGTGCGATTCACCGCCGCCGACCAGATCTGGTTGTCGCACTCCTACGGGCGCGAGTCGGCGTACGTCGCCGTGCACCAGTACGTCGGCATGCCGTACGAGCCGTACTTCCGGGCCTTCGAGGAGGTGGCGACCGGGCTGGGCGGCCGCCCGCACTGGGGCAAACTGCACTGGCGCGATGCGGCCTCGCTAGCTCCCGCCTACCCCCGCTGGCACGACTTCCAGGCCCTGCGCACCCGCCTCGACCCCGCCGGCACCTTCACCACCCCCCACCTGACCACCCTCCTCGGCTGACCCACCACTGGATCTTGGTACGAGAGCGCCCTTCGAGGGGCGGTTTCGTACCAAGATCTCCGGGCTGTCCACAGGGGTAGAGCGAGAGTGGCAGCGGTGGGCAGGGTGGGGTGTGGAGATTCGGGATGCGGAGCGGGGGCGGGGTGGCGGCGGGGCGCGGCGTGGCGGCGGGGCGCGGCGTGGCGGCGGAGCGCGGTGTGGCGGCGGAGCGCGGGGTAGGGGCGCGGCGTGGCGGCGGAGCGCGGCGTGGCGGCCGAGCGCGGGGTAGGGGCGCGGCGTGGCGGCCGAGCGCGGCGTGGCGGCGGAGCGCGGCGTGGCGGCCGAGCGCGGCGTGGCGGCCGAGCGCGGGGTAGGGGCGCGGCGTGGCGGCGCGGGGTGGGGTGGGGGCGGAGCGCGGCGTGGGGCGGGGGCAGCTTGTCGGGGCCGGGGCCGGGGCGGGGGCGGAGAGTGAGGCGGGGGCGTGAGCTGGAGTCGGGACCTCGGCAAGAGTGGGGACGGGAGCTGCCGGATGATGACGCGGACGAGCTGACCTGGCTGCTGTTCCACCAGGAGAACGTGCTCAGCCTCGATCAGGCACGCCGACATCTGTCGCCGAAGGCGATCCGGCACCGAGTCGGGTCTGGCCGGTGGCGGCAGGTGCATCGCGCCGTTTACGTCACCCACAACGGGCCGGTCGCTCCGGCGCAACGGCCGTGGATCGCCGTCCTCGCCGCTGGCCCGACCGCGGTACTTGGCGGGCTGAGTGCCGCCCGGGCGTGGGGCCTGCGCCGATACGACGACGGCCTCGTGCACGTGCTCCTGCCGGCCCGCCACCAGGCGCGGTCGATGCCCTCCGGCATCCAGGTGCACCGCACCACCAGCTTGCCGGACGAGGATGTTCTAGCCGTGGGGCAGCCCCGTCGTACGATGCCGGCTCGGTCGGTCGTGGACGCGGCACAGTGGGCAGCCAGCGACCAGGAAGCCCGGGCGATCATCGCGGCCGGTTTCCAGCAGCGCCTCGTCGGTGGCGACGACGTGCAGCGCGTGCTCGACCGGCTCCCACGGGCGCGGCGCCGCCGCCTGATCGGGCAGACCGCCGCCGACGCGGCAGGTGGCGCGCACTCCCTTTCTGAGCTGGATTTTCTCGGCCTGGTGCGGAGCGCCGGGCTACCCGAGCCGACCCGGCAGGCGGTTCGCCGGGACGCCGCCGGTCGACGCCGCTACCTGGACGCCTGGTTCGAGGAATGGCGGGTGCACGTGGAGATCGACGGTGGCCAGCACCTCGACCCGGCCACCGCCTGGGCGGACATGCGCCGGCAGAACGACCTGTGGCAGAACGGGGACCGGGTGCTGCGCTTCCCCGCCTGGGCCATCCGCCACGACCCCACCGCCGTGATCACTCAACTCCGCACCGCACTACTAGCCGCGGGCTGGCGCTCCTGACGCCGAGATCTTGGTACGAGAGCGCCCTCCGAGGGGCGGTTTCGTACCAAGATCCGGAGCGTCAGTCGGTCGTACGGGCCGTGGTGGTCTTCTTGGCGGGGGTGGACTTGGCTGCGGCGGTTTTCTTTGCGGCGGTGGCCTTGGTCGCCTTCGTCGCGGTGGCCTTCTTGGCGGGCGCCTTCTTGGCTGCGGCCTTCTTCTTCGGCGCCGGGCCCTTCGCCCGCTTCTCGGCGAGCATCTCGGCCGCGTCCTCCAGGCTCAGCGCCTCGGGCGTCTGACCCCGCCGCAGGGAGGCATTGGTCTCCCCGTCGGTGACGTACGGGCCGAACCGGCCGTCCTTGATGACCAGCGGCTTCTCCGTCAGCGGGTCGACACCCATCTCCCGCAGCGGCGGGGCGGCGGCCCGGCGCTGTCGGGCCTTCGGGGCGGCCAGCAGCGCCATTGCCTCGTCCAGCGTGACGGTGAACATCTTGTCTTCCGAGTCCAGCGAGCGGAACTCCTCACCACGCTTGACGTACGGGCCGTAGCGGCCATTGTTGGCGAACACCTCGGCACCGTCCGGGCCCACCCCGACCAGCCGGGGCAGGCTGAGCAGCTTGAGCGCCTCGTCGAGGGTGAGCGAATCCGGGGACTGCGAGCGGAGCAGCGACGACTTGCGCTCGCCGCTGGCCACGTACGGGCCGAACCGACCGGACTTGAGCACGATCGGCTCCCCGGTCGCCGGGTCGTCACCGAGCTTGCGCTCGCCACCGCCGCCGAGGAACAGCTCGTGCACCTTCTCCGGGGTCAGCTCGTCCGGCGCAAGGCCCTCGGGGATCGGCGCCCGGTCGCCCGGGGTCGCGCCCTCCTCGCCCTCCGCCGCGGGTGCCTGCTCCTCGCCCGGCACCCGGCGCTGCAGGTACGGCCCGTACCGGCCGACCCGCACCACCACCTCACGCCCCTCGTCGTCGGTGAACAGCGGGATCGAGTTGACGCTGCGCGCGTCGATCTCGCTGAGGTTCTCGGTGACCAGCTTCTTCAGCCCGCCGGAGCGGGCGATGTCCTGGTCGCCGGCGCCGTTGGTGGTGCCGAAGTAGAACGCGGTGAGGAAGTCGACCGCCGCGTGGTCGCCACCGGCGATCTCGTCCAGCTCGTTCTCCATGCTGGCCGTGAAGTCGTAGTCGATCAGGCGCGGGTAGTGCCGCTCCATCAGCCCGATCACCGCGAACGCCAGGAAGGACGGGATCATCGCCTGGCCGCGCTTGACGACGTACCCGCGGTCCTGGATGGTCTGCATGATCGAGGCGTACGTGGACGGCCGGCCGATGCCCAGCTCTTCCAGGGCCTTGACCAGCGACGCCTCGGTGTAGCGGGCCGGCGGCTGGGTGTGGTGGCCCTGCGCGGCCAGTTCCTCGGCGGTCAGCGGCTGGTCCTTGACCAGGTTGGGCAGCCGGCGCTCGGCGTCCTCCGCCTCGGCGTTCTCGTCGTCGCTGGACTCGACGTACGCGCGCAGGAACCCCGGGTCGGTGATGGTCTTGCCGGTGGCGCCGAAGTCGGCCTCCTCGCCGCCGGCGGTGGTCGCCCGGATGCGCACCGAGACGCTGGAGCCGACCGCGTCGGTCATCTGCGAGGCGATGGTGCGCCGCCAGATCAGCTCGTAGAGCTTGTACTCCTCGGCCGACAGCTCCTTGGCCACGTCGCCCGGGGTGCGGAAGTTGTCCCCCGCCGGGCGGATCGCCTCGTGCGCCTCCTGCGCGTTCTTCACCTTGCCGGTGTAGCGGCGCGGCTCCGGCGGCACGCTGCGCTCGCCGTACAGCTCGACGATCTGCCGGCGAGCTGCCGCGATGGCGGTGTCCGACAGGTTCACCGAGTCGGTACGCATATAGGTGATGTAGCCGTTCTCGTACAGCCGCTGCGCGGTGCGCATCGTCTGCTGCGACGAGAACCGCAGCTTGCGGGCCGCCTCCTGCTGGAGCGTGGAGGTGATGAACGGCGCGTACGGGCGGCGGCGGTAGGGCTTCTCCTCGACCCGGGTGACGGCGAACGGCCGCCCCTCCAGCCGGGCGGCGAGCCCGCGGGCCCCGCCCTCGTCGAGGTGCACCACCCCGGCACCGGGCTTGACCCGACCCGTGGTCGGCTCGAAATCCTTGCCGGTGGCGATCCGGTCGCCGTTCAGCGCGACCAGGGTGGCGTTGAAGTTGCGTGGCCCCTCGCCGGCGTTCGTCACCGCCAGGGTGGCCAGGATGTCCCAGTACTCGGCGGTGCGGAAGGCCATCCGCTGCCGCTCCCGCTCGACCACGATCCGGGTCGCCACGGACTGCACCCGGCCCGCCGAGAGCTTCGGCATGACCTTCTTCCACAGCACCGGGGAGACCTCGTAGCCGTACAGCCGGTCGAGGATGCGCCGGGCCTCCTGGGCGTCGACCAGGTCGCGGTCGATCTCCCGCGGGTTGGCCACCGCCGCCTGGATCGCCGGCTTGGTGATCTCGTGGAAGACCATCCGCCGGACCGGCACCTTCGGCTTGAGCGTCTCCACCAGGTGCCAGGCGATCGCCTCGCCCTCGCGGTCCTCGTCCGTGGCGAGGAAGATCTCGTCGACCTCCTTGGCCAGCTTGGTCAGCTTGCTGATCTGCTGCTTGCGGTCGGCGGAGACGACATAGAGCGCGTGGAAGCCGTTGTCGACATCGACCCCGAGCCGGGCCCATGGCTCGCCCTTGTACCGGGCCGGGACGTCGGCGGCGTTGCGCGGCAGGTCGCGGACATGCCCGAAGCTGGCCTCCACGACGTACCCCGGGCCGAGGTAGCCCGAGATCGTCTTGGCCTTCGCCGGGGACTCGACGATGACCAGACGGGTGGTTCCAGCTTTGCTTGGCACGTCTGTTTCGACCTCTTTCCTGCTCATGGCCGCGCCTGCGCCCGGTTCGGGGCGCACTCGACCCACCGATACCCAGCGGTCCGGATGTCCAACGTAACGCGCCGTCCGTGTTTCGGGTTTCGCGGGCGGCAATCCGCCCCGGACGATCGGTGGTCGCGCCGGACGGCGCCACCGTACACCCAGGGTAGGGCGTGGAGCGTGCCACTGTGACCATGGCAGCCCCTCGGTGGAGGTAGAACCCGGCCGATTCTCCCTGTGTTCCCCGACACCCGGCTGTCCCCGATCGGACACCTGGCCCCGCCCCGAGCCCGGTCAGGCGCGGGTGGGCCAGGCGGGCGACGGGGCGGCGGGTGGGCGGGTGCCGACCAGCTCGGCCAGGCGGAGTATTCGGCGGCGGCCGACGATCCGGTAGGCCGGGCCGCCTGCGTTGGGCGGCACCAGATCTCCGGCGAGGCCGGCAGCGGCGAGGGCGGCGCCGACCGCCTCCCAGCGGTCCGGGTCGGTGCCGCCGAGACGGAGCAGGAAGTCCGGCGGCTCGGCCGCGCCGGCCGCGGCGAGCCACAGCCGCAGCCGCCGGCCGTCGAGCTGGAAACCGGCGGGCGGGTGCTGCGTCGGGCCGCGCAGCCAGGCCGTCGCCAGCGGCACGATCGTCCGGGTGTACGCGGTACGCACCACGTACCGGTCGTCGTCGGTGGGGGCCCAGGTCGCCCGGACGCCGCGCTGGGCCAACTCGGCGACGAGTACGTGCACCCGCCAGGCGGCGTCGACCGCCACGGACAGCCGGGCCGTACCACCCATCCGGTGCACCTCGCCCGGCCCGGCGAGCAGCCCGGCGAGGTCGGCGACGGAGGGTTCAGCGGTCTCCGCGCCGAAGAAGACCAACTGCCGGTCCGGGTCGGCGGCGCCCGGCTCGGCCAGTTGCGGCGTCGGCGCGCCGTCGCCGGCCACCGGCTCGGAGTCCGGGTCCGCCGGGGCCGAGTTGGTCCGCTGGCCGGGAGCGCCACGGCGAGTTGCCCGCGGGGCCGCAGCGGGCGCCGGGAAGGACACCGGCAGCGGTTGCGCCGCCGGTGTCTCGCCGGGACCGCTCAACGGCATTCAGGTACCTCGTCGAAGGCGCGCTTCAGTTCCTCGGAGTTCAGCCGGCTGGTGTCCAGCGCGCTCGCGTCGTACTCCTGCTGGAGGGTCTGCACCGCAGCCCGGACGCCGTCGTAGAAGGCGGTGGACTCACCGGTGCCCAGCCCGTCGATGGTGGTCCGGGCCCGGCCGTAGGCATCCCGCATCGAGGCGAGCGAGGCCCGGAAGCCGGCGGAGATCTCCGCGCCGTGCTCGACCTTGGGCACCCCCGCCTGCTCCACCTTCCGCCGGGCGGTCTCGCTGGCCTCCTCGGCCCCGCCGAACAGCCGGACCAGGTTCTCCTTGGCCTGCGCGGGCGTGGTCTGCGCGGTCATCTGCTGGTTGGTGCTGCTGGTCAGCTTGCTGATCTCGGCCCGCCAGGGGGTCAGCGCCGAGCACACCGAGGCGGCCCAGGCCCGGGGGCTGGGGCCGCTGGACCCGCAGGCGGCCAGCAGGACCAGCGTAGCCAGGACCACCGTGAGCTTTCCGGCGACTGCCGCCCGGCACGAACGCATGCGTTGCAGCGTACGGCTTCGGACGCGGGTCGGCACCGGTCAGGCGTACCGGCCCGACGGGCCGCCTGACCGGCCGGTGGCCGGTCCCCGGTCGGCGGTTGCGCCGACCGGGGACCGGATGCCGTACGGGTCAGGCCTTGATCGCCTCCGGTCGCGAAGGCGTGTCCCTGCATGGCCCGGTCACACCGGGACTCGTCACCGGGTCACCTCACTGACCCAGGGGTGACGCGCGGGGCGGGGCGTGGGGTCC
>NZ_JBFBAO010000069.1:0-23387 GCF_040682255.1 Micromonospora sp. NPDC051296
GCCTGTGGCGGACCTGCTCGCCGGAGGACGCGTCGATGGGGGCGGTGCCGTTCCAGGAGGCGAAGTGGGCCCGATTCGGGAAGCGGGTGATGTCGGCGACCTCGACCAGCAGCCGGGCGGCGCCGGAGGGTCCGATGCCGTGCAGGTCCATCAAGCTGGTGCCGGTCGACGCGACCAGGTCCTTGAGTTCCTTGTCGGCTTCTTTGGAGCGTCGGTAGATTCGTTCGAGGTCGGCGATCAGCTCCGCGGCGACCCGCCGTCGGGCCTTGCCGACCACGTCACGAGGCCGGACCGTGGCCAGCAACGCCTTGGCCTGCGCGGCGGACAGGCTCTTCTTCGCCCCGCCCGGAATCAGTTCGAGGAGCAGTTGGTGCAGCTGAGACACCATCCGGGTGTGATCCTCACCGAGAGACCGGCGCCGGTCGACCAGAATCCGCAACAGCGCCAGCTGCTCGTCATTGACCACCGGGCGCAGCCCGGCCATACGGGTGCCGACCAACGCGATGGAGTGCGCGTCGGTGGCGTCGGTCTTGCGGCCCTGCCCGGTGGCGAACACCCGCGCCCTGGCAGACAACTTCGGCGGGACATCGACGACCTGCTCGCCATCGGCCAGCAGCCGAGCGGCGATGTGCCGGCCTATCCCTTGGCAGCCCTCGATCGCCCACACCCGGTCCGGCCACCGCCTGGCGTAGGTCCTCATCGCCGCGTAGCCGCCGCGGTCGGTGTCGAACCTGCCGCCACCGACGACGGTCTCGTCGCCGGCCATCACCTCGATCGTGGCGGAACGCTTGTGCGGGTCCATCCCGATCACCACACGATCCGATATCACAGTCACCGCGTCCTCCGATGCTCGATCCACCTGGATTGTCGAGCCGGGAGGGCAACGCTACTTCGAGCCGAGCACACCCCTCTTGAGCCTCTCCCCGCCCTGAGGCGACGCCCGGGCCGCGCAGGCCAAATGAGAGCCACACGACCAGCGTGGGCAGCCGAAAAGCGAGCGACAACCCGGGCGCCTCGACCGAAGCCTGGCCCGGCCACGGTCGCAGGTCAATGAAACAAGTAGCCGATGAGAGCACGCCAGCGGCAGTCTCCACTGATGCGGTCAGCCGACGTCGCGCAGGAGGGAAAACATCCGATCAGCCAACTCCTCGTTTTCGGCGTCGCCGCTGTAGTAGTCGGCGAGCTCGGATTCCCGGGCTTCCTCCATCTCGACAATTGCCAGCGATTGACGTACGTCGTCCATGTACGGGGAAAAATGGTCCCACTGGTCGGCGTAGTCGATGATGTCGGCCAGTTCCCGCAGGCTGACGCCACTGATCCGACCGAGCCCGGCGGAGCCGATGGCGTCGATCGTGGCGCGAGCAGTCGCCTCCCGTGCGGCTTCCGCCGTTGCGAGAGCCTCGTGCCCCGGTAGGCCGTGCAGTTGTTCCAGGAAAGCGACGGCACGCTCTACCGATGACCAGTCCGGCAGATCCTCGGTAACCTCCGCGGCAATTCTCTGGGAGAGCCGCGCGGCGACCTGACGCAGCACCTTTGACGGCGATCGGTTGCAGAGCACCGACGACTCGACCGCCTCGGCCAAATCGTCGATGTCGTCGGTCAGATCGACGTTTCGGAGCTTTTCCTCTGCGAAGGTGTAGAGCTCCGCGACGGCGAAGGCGTCCGCAATGGCAAGAGTGACGTTGACGCGGTGAAGAACGTTCAGATCACGGCAGTCGACCGGCTCGGCATCATACGTCCGCTTCACCGCGGCCGCCAGATCCTGTAGGTGATCGGCGAGCATCCTTCTAAGCGTCGGACTTTCCCGCGCGTACAACCAGGCTCGTTCGATCTGCTCGAAGAACGGCGCCGTTCGGATGAGGCGGGCAACCGTCGCCGGCGCCTTCTCTACATGCTTCCTCAGGTAGTCCTCCACGGAGGGGTTGCTGAAGTAGACGCGGCATGGGCTGCCACCGTACATCTGAATCATCGTCCTATCGAGGATTCTTAGCGCGTCCTCCATAGCCGGTTGATGGACCTCCCGGGCCGGGCTGTTCGAATACGCATGCCACGCGCGGAAAAGGTCGTCCGACGTGACACCGTCGCCGAGGAGAAGCAGAATCTCCATTACCTCACCGGCATGGCTGGTCAACTGGTTCCGGAAGATCGGCCGCCACACCTCATCCGGATCGTTCAGGTTGTGCCTCAGCACTTCCACTGCGGCCGACGCCGTTAGGCCATCCTGGGCAGCGATCGTGAGCGTGTCCTCGATGACACGAGGGTTGAAGTTCGGATCGCGGATGACGTCGAGGTAAACGTCCGGCGAGGCGAATGCGGCCTTGGGATCATCGGCTAGACGAGAGAAATATACCTGGTTGTATAGGATCGCCGCCCTGGTGGCGAACTGATGATCGGCAAGATCCAAGACGAAGGAGTGCCTGTCGAAAGCATATCTTTCCAGCGGTTCGGACACCTGCCGCGCCTGCTCCAGGATATATCCCCTGGTGGTCAAGACCATCCGCTTGTTCTCGCTCAATTCGACCTGCTTGAGGACATCTACCAGGCGCGCATCCGCGTTCCTGCCAAGCTTGTCACCGAAGGCGGACCGGCCCAGGAAATCGTCGCAAAAGAAGACTTGGCGGGCGTCGTCATCCCAAACGGCGTTGACCTCATTCGCGTCAGCCGAGATGTCGTACAAGTCGTAACCGGCACGGACGTAGGATGCGCAGAGAACCTGCGCAAGCGTGGTCTTCCCGATGCCCGGCATGCCCGAAATGACGCACACTCCTCGTGCTTCGAGCAGGCGTTGCGCCTCGTTGAGGCCGGGATGCGGCGCGAAAACCTCCAACGTCTTGTCGAGGTTCCTAAGGAGCCGGGAGGTCCGGGTCAGCGTCGTCTTGTTGAGGACGGCCCGCAGGACCGCCGTTCCTGACAACCAAAGCCGGATGTGCCGTTCCACCAGTTGAGGCCGTTTGCGGAGCTCGACGACGATCTCGTCGATCCCGTAGATGTCGCTCTTGGCCAGGTACGGTGACAGTTTCTCGACCAGTTCCTCTTTGGCATGAACAGTGAGGCCGGCCGACGTCGCCAGGATGTACTGAGCCGGTTTGAGGGCCCGGACCTTCGCGGCTTCGATTTTCTCCATGTGACTGAGTAGCGCCGATCGGCCGCTCCTGGAATAGTGCTTGCATTGGACGATGACGTCGCCGCGGGCCGACATGTGCCTCAGGTCGATGCCGCGGTCCGCGCCCGGCGCGAACACCTCCAAGCGCGCACCGAGGATCTCGCCGAAGAGATCGGCACACAACACCTCGAAGTCGAAGGCGCTGAGCCGCGTGATGTCGATGTCGTCCACCAACCGCCCCCCGTCGGTCAAGCGGATGCACTTCCGCAGTGATCGTGCTCGCCAACGTTCCAGACGTGCCTGTGCCGGCCGTCAACCCTACATCACTCGCTGCAGACCGGCGGCAAGATCCAGTGCACTTATCTGCCGCCGACAGCGCGCGGCGTTTACCCGAGCACTCGTCACTATCTGTACGGAATGCCCTGAGCGGCGACCACCGCCCGACGGTGGTCACGTCCTCCGCAGCCGCACCCGTGCGGGACGTTCTCGATCCAGATCGACGACTCCAGCGCGCTCCAGGACTACGGCCACATAGTCCGCTGTTTGTCGTTTGACGAATGTCTTGAGATACCCGTCCAATGTGCCTTGGTTGCCGTGAACATCACGGTTCGCCCCGACCCGAACCCAGCCGCGTCCGTGCAGGTACCCCGGGATGCCCTCAAGGCAGGACCAGCTGAAGACCGTTCGAGTCTGCTTGTTCCCGAAGAGCAAGACCAACCCGGCTGAGGAAACCTCGTCAACCACGAAGGTGGCGCGACCGGTCGGCGTTGGGAGGCGCGTACCCGCCCCAACCCGAGCCCGAATAGCCGTCTCAACCTGACCTGGCATAACCGCATCATGCATCCCGCTGGTCTGCGACGCCAAGCACCCGCAGACGGCGATGAAGAAGGCCAAGGCGTCGCGATCCGCCACGATGATCCACTGCACGCTCATGTCGCTCTCCGCGCAGCCACGTCAACTTGCCGGGCCATACGACCAGTGCAGCGCGACGTCGGGCTTCATCCGTAGCCACAGAGTGGAAGCCAGCGAGTCGTCCGGGAAATCGACCCGTAGCAGCTCGCGACCATGGATCCGTTCGACCCCGACACCTGAACGGCACGCAGATCCAGGTCGAGCAGCTCGACTCCGTCGGATGCGGTCCGCAACCGTAGCCGAACGACCTCGTATCCCGGCTCGATGTACATCTCTACGTCGTAGCCGGCTCGGGTAGTTCGGAACGTCATTGCCGTGTAGGGCCACAGCTCTCGCCAGTCGAACTGGTAGCCGGCCTCGCGCTCGTCGTCCGCGTACCGATAGACCGGCTCCGCCTCGAACAACCAGATCAGGTCCTCGTAGCTGGGGACCGGCTCCATGACCACCGGAAGATCCTTGCACGGATGCTGTCGGCGTACGGGTTCCAGTGCAGAGCCAGGTACGCCAGACGGGCTCTGTCGCTGATCTTGTGACGGCCTGGAGTAAGCGCCAAGATCCTCGCGGTGCTGTCCACATTAGTTAGGGTGCTTCCGCATCTGTCCAGCGTCGTCATCGAAGCGGTTGAGCGATCGGCCGCGATGATCGTGTTGCGGGCGCGGTCGAGGACGCGTGGGAGTCGTTGCCCGCAGTGCAGCATGACGTCGGTGCGTACGCACGGCACGTATCGGCGTCGGCTTGCCGACGCCGCGCTCGGTGGCTGTGCCGTGGTGATCGATCTGTTGGTCCGGCGGTTCAAGTGCGTGTCTCAGGTGTGTCCTGCGGTGACGTTCGTCGAGCAGGTGCCAGGTTTGACTCAGCCGCACGGACGGCGGACGCCCGTGCTGCAGCAGCAGTTGGTGCAGGTCGCGGTCGCCCTCGCGGCCCGGCCGGCGGCGCGGCTCGCTCGACGGTTGGGTCTGCCGGTGGCCAAGGACACCCTGCTGCGACTGGTCCGTGTGCTTCCGGAGCCGTCGGTCGGTGAGGTGCGGGTCGTGGGTATCGACGACTTCGCGCTGCGCCGCCGCCACGTCTACGCCACGATCGTCGTGGACCTGGAGACCCGTCGACCGGTCGAGGTGCTTGAGGGACGCGAAGCCGGGCCGGTCGCGGCGTGGCTGGCGAAACATCCTGAGGTCGAAGTGGTGTGCCGTGACCGCGGCCGGGCCTACGCCGAGGCCGCTCGGGCCGGTGCTCCGCAAGCAGTGCAGGTCGCCGATCGGTGGCATCTGTGGAACAACCTGTGCGAAGCGGTGGACAAGACCGTCGCCGCGCACCACGGCTGTGTCAAGGCCGCGTTCGCCGCGGCGCAGCCACCGGTGGAGACTTCGCCGCCGTCGTTGCCGGATGCGCACCTCGATGTCCGTGGTAGGCCACGCGTGCTGGCGGCCCGCACCACCGAGCGGTATCAGGCCGTGCAGGAACTCGTCGCGGCCGGCCGTTCGCTGCGAGGCATCAGCCGCGACCTGCAGCTGGACTACTACGCGGTGCGCCGCTACGCCCGCGCCGCGAGCCTCGACGAGCTCATCGCGCCGGCGATCCACCGCCGCTCCGTGCTGGACGCGTTCAAGCCCTACCTCTGCGAGCGGTTCGCCCACGGGCAGCACAACGCCGTGCAGCTGTATCGAGAAGTCCGCGAACAGGGCTACACCGGTAGCGCCAGTACGGTCAATCTCTACGTACACCTGCTCAAACGCGGCGTGACCGCCCCACCTGCACCGCGTCCGATCCCGGCTCCCCGCTCCGTGGCGACCCTGCTGCTCACGCATCCCGACCGGCTACCACCCGAGCAGACCGGCAACCTGCACGACGTCCAAGCGGCATGCCCACACTTGACCGCCGCCGGCCAGCATGTGCGCGCCTTCGCCAAGATGCTGACCAATCTCACCGGCAAACAGCATCTGTCCGAGTGGATCGACAACGTCCAGGCGGACGACCTGCCGCACCTGCGGCAGTTCGCAAACGGACTGCGAACCGACTACCACGCCGTCCTCGCCGGCCTCTCCACGTCCTGGAGCTCCGGCCAGGTCGAAGGGCAGAACACCAGGGCCAAGCTGATCAAACGCCTCGGCTACGGTCGGGCAACTTCGACCTACTCCGCAAACGGATCCTGCTTCAAACGTGAGGCATCGTCACAAGATCAGCGACAGAGCCCGTCTGGCGTACCTGAGTCTGCACTGGAACCCGTACGCCGACAACCGGTACCTGCGGCGCGACGAGGCCGCCCCGGGTACCGGGACGGCCTCGTCGTTCGGATGGAGCAGGGTGTCGTCAGGCTGCGGCGGTGCTCTCGCCGCTGGAGGGTGCCGGGCTGGAGAGGTCCCCTCGTGTGATGGCGGCGGCGACGACGCGCTCGGCGCGGCGGCGGCGCATCCGTAGGGCTCCTGGGGTCAGGCCCTGTTCGGCGGCTAGGTGCTCGATCAGCGCGTCACCGAACCGGGTCGCGCTGATCAGCTCGGCGGCGTCGGCGGTGATCAGACCGGCGGCGACCGCCCGGCCCAGCAACAGGTCGGGGTGCCCGTAGGGCATCCTCGGCGACCGTGATCCGCTGCCCAGGTCCAGCGGCAACTCCTCGCCTTCGTCGGCGGTGACAACAGAGGTGCCTGCGCGCCAGGCGGCCCAGCACAGCCGCAGCCACAACCGAGGCGCGGCGAGGTCGGCGGTACGCAGCGCATCCAGGAACCCGGCGAGGACCTCGGAGTCCACATCCTCGGCGTGCCGGACGTGCCCGCGGCTGATCTTCGCCGCGAGGTGCGTCAACGCCGGGAGTGCGACGCCGATGGCGCCGACGACCCAGGCGGGTCCCCATTCGCGGGCGTGGTGGGCGAGTTGCCGCCACAGCTCGTCGGTGGTGGTGCTGTCGTAGCGCTCGAACTTGACCAGCGTGCCCAGTTCGTCCAGCGGCATGGTCGTGTCGGGCAGGCCCGGCACCGGGCGTGCGTCGAACACCAGCGGCGTGGGCTCGCAGGTCAGCAGCGCGAACGCGGTCTCGGCGGTGGTCAGCGCCGTGTCGGCCGTCCGGCTTCGGGTGGTTGTTGCCATGGTGATGTCCCCCTCGGCAGGGAGCCTGTCGCCTGGTGCGACGGCTTCGAGGCCATCGATTGGGACAGCCCGACCTGACACCACAACCGATTGTCAGACCCGGACAGGTCGTGACTGTCCTGTCAGGTTCTGCGCCCTGAGGGCGGCCCGTACGCCCGCCGGGTGGGCTGTCAGGTCGCCGGGGTGACGGGTTCTGTCAGGCCGGGGGTGGGTTCGATTGGCCTGTCAACGCGGCCCTGGGAATGTCAGTACGCCCGCCGGTCCGGGGGCCACCGTGCCTATGACCGACAGAGAACCGCGCCGCGCACCCATCCCTGTCGGGGATGTGGTGGCTGGTGACCCGCCCGTGCCGATCACCGTCTGGCCGATCCCCGCCCCCGCCGGGGGCGAGACCATGTCCAACGCGATGGGCGTGCGGCTGGTCCACAACCTCACCCACCCGTCCGATCTGGTCATCGACCTGGCTGTGGGGCCGCAGCTGGCCCGCGCGGTCATCGCGGCGCACCGCCGCAGCCACCTGGACGCGCCCCGGCAGCTCGGCTGGGGTCGGGAGCCGGCGACGCTGATCGTCACCGGCTGGCCCCTCGATGACGCGATGTCGCCGGGCGAGTTCTTCGCCCGCTGCCGCGCCGGCCTCGTGCCGGGCGGCTGCGTAGCGGTGCTGCTGCCGCACGGTGACCTCGTCCTACCGGTCGACATCGTCATCGCCGCGAAGCGGGCCGGGCTGGCGTACCTGCAGCACGTCGTGGCGGCCGACCGGCCGCCCCGCCCTGGCCAGCGCACCCAACTCGACATCCACACCGACGTACTCATCCTGACCCGCAGCACGACGGAAACCGGCGGTGCCAATGGCTGACGATCTGCCGATTACCTCGGTGTGGCTGACCTGCCAGCAGCCGGCCCGGGATCAGCGGCGAGGCCGCTACGTGCCGCAGACATCGAGCCATCCGGGCAAGATGCTGCCGAATCTCGCCGCGCACGCGATCAGCTCGTACACCGCGCCCGGGGATCTGGTGTTCGACCCGATGTGCGGGTCCGGCACCACCCTCGTGGAGGCCATGCACCTCGGCCGCCAGGCGATCGGCATCGACATCGAACCCCGGTTCACCGCCTTGGCTGAGGCCAACGTCGCGCTCGCCGCGTCACAGGGCGCGGCCGGCACGGCGCAGGTATCCACCGGCGATGCCACCCGCCTTCTCGATCTGGTGCCGGCGTCGGCGGTGGGCCAGGTGGGACTCGTGCTCACCTCGCCGCCATACGGGCACGGGACCCACGGTCTCGTACGGGTGACGAGTACCGGGGTACGCAAGCGGAACCACCTGTACGGGGACCGGGAACGCGGCAACCTCGCCTACGGCGGCTGGTCCCGCTTGCTCGACGGCTTCGCGGCGATCCTGTCCGCCAGCTACCCGCTGCTGCGTCCCGGCGGGACCGTGGTCATCACCTGCCGACCCGTCCGACGCCAGCGCGACGACTTGATCGACCTGCCCGGCCAGTTGCTGGCTGTCGCCCGGTCGGTGGGGCTGGTCCCGGTGCAGCGATGCGCGGCGATGCTCGCCGCCGTCCGCGACGGACAGATCGTGCACCGGGCCAACATGTTCGGTCTCCTGGCCGTACGCAGGTCCAGGGACGACGGCATCCCCGTGCACCTCGTGGCGCACGAGGACGTGCTGGTCCTGAGGCGAGGCCAAAAGTCCAGGGCCGTTGTCAGCTGACAGCAGGTGAGCGGGGGCTGTCAGGGCTTGTCAGATGGCCGGACCTGACAGCTCCGCCACACCGGCAGCGACGCGGTTAGCCTGAAGGCTCTTCTCTCTTTCTTTGTGCTGATCTGACGCGCTCGCGGCGGCATCGCGCCCACCTTCCCGGTCGGCCGCCGCCCGCCCGCCTCAGGCCGCAGCACTCATCGCCTGCGCCCGTTCGCCTCACCTGCGACCGGTCACGGTGACCGCCAAAGTCGAGCCCGCCTGCAGGTAGGCGATGCGCCGCACCCAGCCGGTGCGGCTGGCACGCGGTTCGTCCCCGCCCACCGAGTTCCCGCCCTTTGCCCGCACCAACAACTACATTGGAGATCGTCGTGTCGTTCTCGGACAATCCGCTGTCCGTTCGTTCCCCGGCCGACCTGGTGGCCGCTGTGCCGTACCTTCTCGGTTTCCGTCCCGACGACGGCAGCATCGTGGTCATCGTCACCAGGAACGGCCGGATCGTCTTCGCCGCCCGCAGTGACCTGCCCGCCCCCGGCGCTCCCACCCAACTGGTTCTCGACCTCGCCGCCCAGCTGGTGCCCGTCGTGCGGCGGCAGCAGCCGATCACCGATCTCATGATCATCGGCTACGGGCAGGCCGACCATGTGGACCCGGCAGTACGCGTCTTCGACGAGGCGTGCACCACCGGCGACATGACCGTCCGGGAAGTGCTGCGGGTCACCGGTACCCGGGTGGTCAACCTCACCTGCGACGACCCAGTCTGCTGCCCACCCGAGGGAGTTCCGTTCGACCCGACCGCATCACTGCTCGCCGTGCAGGCAACCGCCGCCGGACTGGTCGCGCTACCGGACCGCGCAGCCGTAGCCGCCCGGTTCGCGCCCGTTACCGGCGCCGCCCGCGACGCCATGCGCCGCGCCACCGAAGGTGCCCTCGCCCGACTGGAGGCAGTGGTCGCCGCCGGCCCGGCTGCCGTCGACGAGGCCGGCGCGCACGCGGTCCGCGACGCGCTGCGTCACCCCGACAGGCGTCTCACCGACGACGAGGTTGCCTGGCTCACCCTGCTCCTGACGCGGGCGTCGGTACGGGACCTTGCCGTGAACCTCACCCAGCCGCACGACGAGCACGTCACGTTCTGGGCCGACGTCACCCGCCGCGCCCACGAACCGCTCTCGCCGGCACCGGCAACCCTGCTCGCCGTCACCGCCTGGCGCTGCGGTGACGGCGCCCTGGCCGCCACGGCAGCAGAACACGCCCTCCAGATCGATCCCGACTACCAGCTCGCCGACCTGCTGCAGCGGGCGCTGCACGCCGGACTCCCGCCATCCACGTTCGAGCAGGCCACCGCCGCAGCCCGAACTACCCCTTCGACCTAGCCCGCTGCGTAACGCTCCGACAGGCACCCCTGACACCGAACGCCCCCTCGGCGACCGTGAGGTTCTGCCCGACGACCGGACCCGGCGAGCTCCGCCGGCGAGACATCCGGCGCGGCCACCCCGCAGGTTCTCCTGCCCCTGATGTGCCCCTGATCTGACGTCTCGCGCGACGGCACTGCGCCCACCGCATGCGGTCGGCCGTCGCCAGCCTCGGATTTGGCACCACAATCCCACGCCCTCGCCCAGACGGGGCGCGGCATCTCCCATCCCTTCAGGCGGCCACCACCCGGTGGCCGCCTTCTTGCTGTCCTGCGGAGGACGACATGCTCAAGCCCGGCTGGTACCTGTCTGGCACCGACTGGTTCGCCCAGCTCCCCGACGCACCCCACCTCAGCAACAACGACCAGACCGTCATCGGCCAACTCGCCCACCTGTTCGGCGACGAGTCGATCTTCGGCCCGGCCAGGACGGTCGCCGCGACCCACGCGATTCTGCTGGCCGTCGAGCAGCTCGGCGACACCATGACACACGCCGCCGGCACCCACGACCTGACCGAACTGGCCCGGCTGCTGTGTGGGCTCAACCTCATCCAGGCCCACCTCACCCAGACCGTCCAGCGAATCGCCGAACACGTCAACGGCCGCACCTTCACCGGCCTCGCCGCCGCGCCTGACTCCGCCGTGCAAGCCCTGACCGACAGCCTCAGCACCGCCGGCGCCGGTGGCGAGATCTCCGCCGGTCACCTCAAGGACGCCCACCTGATCCTGCGGACCGTAATCCAGTAGGTCCCCCGCCACCTACCGGCAGGCGCGTGATCCGTCCGCGGACACGCGCCTGCCGGTCAACCCGCATCACCCAGCCGACGCCCGGCCGTCCGCGCGACCCCGCGCACCATCAGGGCCCGGATTCCACCCCACATACCACCCGGCCTCGGCCCCATCCGCCGCCCCTGCACCAAGCCCGGCACTGGCCGCAGCGCCGGCCCGGCTACCTGACCGGTGTACCGGCTCGGCGTCCACCGACCCCGCAACCTCGCCCGGCTCACCACGTCGACCGGGCCCGACACCAGTGGAGGTTCCTCATGCCCGCCAGATGGTTCCCCGCCATCGCCATCACCGGCAGCCGCCTGCTACGCGACGAACTGCGCACCGTCGAACAACAGGCCGGCTACGAACTCGAGTACGCCGACTCCGTCCCTGCGGGTCGGCGCCACGCCCGCCACCGGCCGCTGATCATCATCGGCACCGACCTCGTCGCCCGCGTCCGCCGCCCACTGTCCTGTCGCGGCCTGGTCGTCGTCGCGTCGGTGAACCCGCCCCACACCAAGGTCTGGGGACACGCCGGACGCGTCGGCGCGACCTACGTCATCGTCCTGCCCACCGCGCGCCTCTGGCTGGCCCATCACCTCGTACGTGACCTGCCGACGCTGCCGGCCCACCACCGTCGCACACAGGCGCAGGCCACCGCCGACTGACCGGCAAGCACACCGACGCGGCTGACCGAGCCCCGCCGGTACCCGAGGGACCCCAACCCCGCACTGCGCCGCCCGCTTTTCACGGGCATCAAGCACGACAAGCGGCCCGCCACAAGGCGGGCCGTCGCCATTTGAAGACCCGGGACCCGCGCCTCCAAGGTGCGCGTCCCGGGTCCTTCTGCCAGAAGGAGTTCGCTATGCCAACCCCGCCGAAGCGCCTGTGGTGGCGCCTCGACGAAGTGCTGCCCCTGGCCGCGCACGCCCTCGCCGCCCCAGAGCACCGGATCACCGGCCAGCAGGTCCTCGCCAAAGCCGCCACCCGGCCGGCGCTGGTCTGGGACTGCGACCCGTCGGGCGACTGGATCGGCTCCAACGGCGTACCGCTCTGGTACGACCACGACGGCAGCCCACGCCGAGTCCAGGCCCGCACCTGGCGGCACACCCCCACCGGCACCCTCGGAACACCCGGTCAGCCCGACCGTGCCGCCGGGTTCCTGCGCCTGAACCGCGCCTACCGCGACCCCAACCGGATATCCCTGACCACGCTGCTGCACGACGGCGCCGATGGCGGGCACTGGCTCGCCCTCAACCCCACCGCCCTGCACACCGCCGCCGGCCTTCAAGTCCTCGACCATTGCGAGGACGTCGCCCCCACCCGACGCCACCTGGACACCCGCGACCGTGACCGCGCACGCGGTGTTCGAGCTGGAATACCCCGCCCTGGTCGCCGACGACTACACCGCCCTCGGCGGCGTCCTGGCCCGCTTCGACCACCCGACCGCCCGCCAGATCGCCGACGACCTCGACCGCCTCTGGATCGGCGACATGCCCGGCGAGCACCCGATCATCACCTGGGACGGCGACACCGTCGTCATCTGCTTCGAAGCCGACGACGGCGACATCACCCGCCGCGTCGAGGCCGACCGCGTCTACCCGGACGCCGCCGGACGGTACAGCCTCGGCGCCTACCTCTGGCCCTGGCGGACCACCACCACGCACCACCCGGCCAGCCCGAACAAGCAGTAACGCCGGCCACGAACACCTGACCGAGCGGGCGGCGCCGTTCCCCCGGAGGAACGCCGGGCTCCGTCCGCAGCGCCCGCCCCACGGCGGGGGATCAAGCACGAGAAACGGCCCGCCAGAAGGCGGGCCGTCGTCGCATCTGGACCCGGGACGCGCCGCCTAGCAACGTCTGCGTCCCGGGTTCTCCAACCGAATGGAGGACCCCAGTGTTCACCACCCTGGCCGTGATCGCCACCACCGCCGTGGCGGCCGTCCTCGCCGCCTGGGCCTGCTACGTCGGCGTCGAACTGCGGCGCCTGCGCGCCGCGCTCACCGACGCCGCCTGGCAACTCGTCCACGACCCGCTCACCGGACTACTCAACCGCGCCGGACTGCTCGCCGCCCACACCACCCTCGCCGAAACCCCCCAGCCGATCCTCGTCGCCCTCATCGACCTCGACTCGTTCAAAGCCGTCAACGACACCCACGGCCACGACACCGGCGACCAACTCCTCATCGAGATCGCCGACCGCGTCGAAGAGGTCGCCGCCCTGTACGGCGGTGTCGCCGCCCGGCTCTCCGGCGACGAGTACGCCGCCCTGCTCCCGGTCCGCGACCACGACATCGCCCGCATCGCCGCCGTCCTCGTCGCCGTCATCGCCGAACCCGCCCGCCTGGAGGCCGATGACGACATAGCCAAGGTCGATGTCACCGCGAGCATCGGCGTCGCCGTCGTCGACAGCACCGACGCCTTCGGTGACATCGCGCTGCACCGCGCCGACGTCGCGATGTACCACGCCAAGAACGGCGGCGGGAACCAGCACGCCGCCTACACGCCCGGCATGACCATGCCGACCCGCACTCCCCGCCGCGGGCCCCGCCCGCGCGACTTCCGCCTGAGCGACCAGGGGAGGGGCGCGTGAACCTCGGCACCCTCATCGCCTGCGCCACCTGCGGCTACGGCCTCACCGAACACCACCACGGCGACCAGGTCCTCTACCGGCACCCGGTCAGTGAAACCGACCGGCACCAGCCCGTCCCCGTACCCGCCCACCTCATCGGCAACGTCTACGACCGCTGCCACATCTGCAGCGCCGCCCAACCGGTCTGGAACTACCGCACCGCCGAACTCGAAGCCCAAGGCATCGGCGGCACCCGCGACGTCATCCAGACCTACAACACCCACTGGCACGTCTGCCTCCGCTGCGCCCAACTCATCGAAGCCGACAACCCCGACACCCTCACCGCCGCCAGCGCCGCCCTCATGGGCTGGCACCCTTCTGACCCGCGACACACGATCCTGAACATGGTCCACCGGGCGATCGTCTACACCCGGGAAGGCCGCACCCTGCTCACCACCACCGACTGGCCACCAGCCAAACTCGGCCCGGACATGCTTCCCAAGGTCCGCGACCGACTCACCGGACTCCTCCGCGGCCCCGCAGACCTACCCGACCTGCTCAACACCCGAGACGCCCGCCAATCCCTGGCCGACCATCTCGACCGCTCCCCGCTGTACTGGATCAACCAGGAATTCACCGCACTGATCACCGAGGTCACCCGCGACCAGCCACCAGCACCCGTGACCGACCGGATCACCCCCACACCCAGCGGGCTGGTCGCCTGGCCACAACCCGTCGGCGACAGCGGACAGGTCGCCGCCGTCTCCTGGACACCACACGCCGACGGCTGGCACATCCTCTGCTACCGCAGTGTCGGCGCCGGCCTCGCCGAGGGCCTGATGCCTGCACTGCGGCACGACATCGGCTGGCTGATCCCCATCCACACCGGACACATCACCACCGGCGCGATCATCGACGGCAGTCATCCAGTCGGCCCGCTCATCACCACCTGGCTGCTGATGAACCAACAGATGGCCGAAGCCACCCCGGCGAAACTACCCAAGGCGGTTGCCAAGGCCTACCGACGACACCAGCGGCCCGCACCCGACGTTCGCCTCGTGCGGATCAAGCCACCCACCACCACTCCACCAGCCGAGCCGGCAGCAGGGGAGGGTGAGCGCAGCCGCGCGAAGCCCGACTACCGCTACTGGGTGTCCGGCCACGAACGCAACCAGGCGTACGGGCCAGGAAGACGCCTCCGCAAGAAGATCGACATCGAGCCCTTCCTGATATCTATTGACCGCACTACCGGCGTGTCATTCATCAATACGGCGATGGTGACGCCGACGCTCACCCGAATCGATCTCGGGAGGAGTGTTGGTCATGGATCCGCACAACGTGGCGAGCCCGCGAGACATCGCGGCGCTCGTGGTCCCCAGGGTGGGCAGCGTCCGGGCCACCGACGACCCGGTGCTGCCGTGGGTCGTGGAGGACAGCGCCGGAGTACCGGTCGGGCCGGTCAGTGCGTTCCTGCGTGATCTGCTGGCGTGTGGGTCGAGCCCGGCGTCGTGCCGCTCGTACGGCTACGACCTGCTGCGCTGGTTCCGGTTCCTCGCCGCGGTCGACGTCGGGTGGCGGCGGGCTCAGCGCAGCGAGGTCCGTGACTTCGTGCTGTGGCTGCGAACCTGCCACAACCCGGCCCGGGATCGGCGGCGCCCGGACGCGCCCGTGCCGGGCTCGGTGAATCCGCGTACCGGCAAGGCGTACCTGCGTGCGGGCTACGCGCCGACGACGATCAACCATGCGGTGTCGGTGCTGGCCGAGTTCTACGACTTCCATGTCCGTGAGGGCACCGGCCCGGTGATCTCGCCGGTGCCGCCGCGGCAGCATCGCGGTGGCCGGGTCTTCGCCCATCACAATCCGATGGAGCCGTACGCGGAGGGCCGGCGGGGCCCCTACCGGCAGAAGCAGCCCGATCTGCAGCCGCGGGCGGTGCCCGACGATGTCCTCGACGACCTGTTCGCCGCCGTGGACTGCAACCGGGACCGGGCGTTGTTCAGTATGTTCCTGTCCAGCGGCGCCCGGGCCGCCGAGTTGCTGTCGATGACCGTGGCGGACGCGCATCCCGGCAACGGGCAGATCTTCGTACGGGGCAAGGGCATGGGCGGGGCCAAGCAGACCTGTCCCGCCTCACCGGAAGCGTTCGCCTGGCTCTCCCTCTACCTCGGCGAGCTGGCCCAGGACGGTCATCGGCCCGAGCCGCACGAGGCGCTGTGGTGGACCCGTCGGCGTCCGTTCCGGCCGTTGACCTATACCGCGCTGCGGGCGGTCCTGCGGCGCATCAACGACCAGATCGGCGCCAACGTCACCGTTCACGATCTGCGGCACACGCTGTGCCTGCGCCTGATCGGCGACCCGAACATCAGCCTGGTCGACGCCCAGCAGGTGATGCGGCACCGGCAGATCACGACCACCGGCCGGTACCTGCGCCCACGTATCGACGAAGTGATCGCCCGGGTGCACGAGCACTACACCCGTCCCGCGCCGACCCCGGAGCCGACCTCGGGCTGGCAATACGATCCGGCCGACCTCGCCGACGTGTTCGGAGGCCAGTGATGCCCGGCTACGGCACCACGCTGCGCACCCCGGTCAGCCGCCGCGATCCCGGCATCCTCACCGCGCCCGCCCCGATACCGGCGCCACCACCGCTGCCGAACCCATGGGACCGGGCGGAGATCGAGGACGTGGTCGGCGAGAGCCTCACGTTGTCGGCCCCGGAGGCCACCCGGGTGCGCCGCAACAAGCAGCTGGCCAGCCGCTGGGTCCTGCAGTGGCTGCAGACTCTGCCCGCCGACACGTGGCAGCAACGCTGGCTGCTCGGCGGCGACCCGAAGCCGCCGGGCTGGGTGCCCGAGGAGTTCGCCGGGCCGAACCGGTGGAAGTACTTCACCGGTGCCGGTGTGTTGATCGTGCTGGGGGTCATCCGGCCCTCCTACCTGTGGTTGTTCGGCAACCGGCCGCAGCACATCTACGACTCCTACCGGCGGCGGCACCAGAGCGACGTGTTCGCCGAGGTGGAAGGCCTCGCCGCACAGCGCGGCGGCGCCCCGATGCACGCCCGCGAGGCGTTGACCACCCTCACCCGGATGGTGATCGTCACCGGCAAGGATCTGCGCGAACTGAGTGTGGCGGACCTGACCGGGTACGCCGCCGCACGCACCGCGAGCGGCAGGTACACCACCGCGCTGCCGTTCGCCTACGACCTACTCCGCGCCGTCGGCGGGCTCGCCGACGCGCCACCGACGTTCAAGCAGGCCAGCGCCCGCGGCCAGCTCACCGTCGCCGAGCTGGTCGACCGGTACCCGATCGCCTACCGGCCGATGCGTGACGTGCTGGTGCACTACCTGGCCGAACGGGCGCCCGCGCTGGACTACAACTCCCTGGCCACCCTGTCGCAGATCCTGTCCGAGCACTTCTGGGCCGACCTGGAACGCCACCATCCCGGCATCGACTCCCTGCGGCTGCCGCCGGAGGCGATCCACGCCTGGAAGCAGCGCATCCGGGTGCTGCCCGACGGCAGCACCCGGCTGCACTACGAGGTCATGCTGCTCGCCGTGCGGGCGTTCTACCTCGACCTGCAGCACTGGGCCATGGAACAGCCCGAGCTGTGGGCGGCCTGGTCGGCGCCGTGCCCGATCACCGCGGCGGACCTGCGGGGCACCGTCAAAGAGAAGCGCCGCCGCCAGGCCCGTATGCATGAACGCACCCGCACTCTGGCTCCGCTGCTGCCCCGGGTCGTCACCGCCGCCGAGCGCCAACTGGACCGGGCCGCCCGGATCTTGACCGCCACCCGCGCCACCGCGCCGGGCGAACAGTTCACCGTCGACGGCACCCGGTACCTGCGCACCGGTAAGCCCAACAAGTACTGGCAGCCCACGGCCCTGCTCGTGCGTCCGATCGAACCCGAAGGCCCTCGATTCGACGCCGCCGTGGAGGAAGATCAGGCGTTCTGGGTCTGGGCCGCGGTCGAGGTGTTGCGCCGCACCGGCGCCCGCATCGAGGAGATGCTTGAGCTGACCCACTTGAGCCTTCGCCAGTACCAGGCCCCGACCGGTGACCTGGTGCCCCTGATCCAGATCAGCCCGTCCAAGACCGACCACGAGCGAGTCATCCCGGCCGACCCGGACCTGGTCGCGGTGCTGGCTCGCATCATCCGCCGGATCAAAGGCCCGGAGGGTCGGGTGCCGCTGCTGCAGCGCTACGACTTCCACGACCGGCGCTTCGGGCCGCCGCTGCCGCACCTGTTCCAGCGCGTCTCCCTGGGCCGGCTCGGCGTCATCTCGCCCACCTACTTCAACCAGCTGTTCAAGAAGCTCGCCAAACAGGCCGCACTCACCGACGTCGACGGCTCACCGATCAGCTTTTCCGCCCACGACTTCCGAAGGGTCTTCGCCACGGAGACCGTCAACAGCGGTCTCCCGATCCACATCGCCGCCAAGCTACTCGGACATCTCGACCTAAATACCACGCAAGGATATGTAGCCGTCTATCCCGAGGAGGTCATCCGCCACTACCGCACGTTCATCGACCAAGGACGCGGCCGCCGTCCCCGAGACGAGTACCGCGAACCCACCAACGCCGAATGGGCCGAGTTCCGCGACCACTTCCAGCTCCGCAAGGTCGCCCTCGGCACCTGCGAGCGCCCCTATGGAACGCCCTGCCAGCACGAACACGCGTGCATACGATGCCCGGTCCTTCGATTGGATCTTGCTCAGGTGCCGCGCCTGCTGCAGATCGAGACCAACACCCACGAACGGCTCGACGAGGCCCGGCGCATGCAATGGCTCGGTGAAGTCGCCGCGCTGGAGGAGAGCCTGCGCCACATCAGCGGAAAGAAACAGCAGGTCGAACGGCTGCGTCAGCAGACCGAACTCGGAGAATCGGGATCCACCGCACTCGGCTGATCTGCCTCCCGCCCGGCCGAACGTCGATGCTCACCACTGCGGGCGGGCATTGATCTGTTCGACGGGCGGGAACTGCCGAACGGGTTCGTCGCCGATCGCATAGGCCTCCAAGCACGACAGGTAACCCTCGCCGTCGACGATCAACACGATCCCGGCATAGAACTCGCCCTCGCTGATGTCGGCCGACACTGGCGTACTGGACTCTACAGAGGCAGGTACTGCGGCACGGTCCACCGCAAGGTCGACCGTTACGCAGCCACAGCCGCATCGGCGGCGCACCGTCACGAATGGCAACTGCGCGCGCAACTCATCCCGCCCGGGAAACGGCACGGAAAGCAAGCGCTCAATGACGCTCCGCTCGACATCACTGAGCGGACGGGGCGCCTCGTCGCCGGTCATGCCAACCCTTGACGATCCGCACCACCGCGGACCGGTGCCGTACTCAGCGATCTCACGCTCACCGGCCTCCCGTCCGCCATGACCGCAGTCAGTCTGACCAGTGCGCCCCGCCCGGGCAAATGCACCGCGCCCCGATCGAGCGATAAGCATCGTCTCAGATCACGTCGAAGCTATAGAAATACCGCACTCAATAGATGATCTTCGTGGTGCGGAGAAAAGGGCCCGAGGACAAACCGATCAAGCTCAGCACGACCGTACGAATGCTCGGGAAGCGCCAACCACCTGGTACCGAAAGCCACGAGTAGCGGTCGATGTCGGCGCGGTGGCGGGGGCAGGCCGCCCGCCACCGCGATACCGGCGAGCGCACTCGGCAGCTACCCGGAGATGCCAGCGAAATCCGCCCTCCTCGGCTTCCTCGATCATGGCTGCCCCGACCAGGGTGCAGGACGGAGCGCCGTGAGATCCGGTGCCCGGCGGTGTGCTGTACGGGCCGGCGCTCGACACGTTCATCGCCAGCGCCCGGCCGCGCACCAACCACGCCGAGCGTTGAGACCCGGCTGTGCGGGTCCGCCCGGCGACAAGAGCACCGCGCAGCGGGGGAGCTGCGGCACCGTCTTCCACTCGGAAGCGGTCACCGCCTACGGCTCGCCGTACCGGGTGGCTGGCAGATTCGCCGAGGTTACCGAGAGCGCCGTTCGGGCAACTCATCGCCGGAAGGCCTCGCGGATCGCAACGAACAAGCCCGTTGCGGTACCGACGCCAACCGCCCACGCCGCGCTGCTCGTAGCAGTGGTGGGGTCCGATCGCGCTGGATGTGCTCGGCTGTGGTCGTCGCCATCCGGCAAGCCGGCGGAGCTGCGGTCCGCTCGTACCAAGGCGGCTTGCTTGGCCCGGGCGTGCGGGGCAGGCCGCAACCGGCGGGACGCATGGTCAAGTCAATGGCTGATGGCGTCGCAGCCGTAGATGAGTGTCTCGGGGGTCGACGCAGTGTCGGAAGGTCGGAGAGACGTCTTGCCGGACGGCAACTGGTTGCGGAGAGTTCCACGCCGTGCGCGTGTCGGTGTCGCCCGTGGAGCCGGAAGGCCGTAAATTGCATACGTCAGATCGCCCTGGGCGAATCAGAACTTGCCAAGAGCAGATGCACCTCGCATCTTGCTTACCCTTCGATGGCAGAGGAGGAGCGCACGGATGGTGCGTTCGGACACGGTGACGATGGGCAGCCCGTCCACGGCGGACCTGGCGCAGGTGACCGTGGTGACGGTGGCCGGCGCTGGGTTGGGCGGGTGGCAGGTACCTCCGCCAGGCATTCGCGAGGGGTACGGATCGGTAGGGGGTGTCGTCGCGGTTGCGGTGTTGGTCGGTGCCTACGTCGACAACCTGCGGGTGGCCGCTCTGGTCGGGCTGCTGGCGCTGCTGGTCGAGTGGAGGGCGGCGCGGCGGTCCGTGTTCGTCACCGATGTGCGGGTGCCGATCGCAGCCCTTCATCAGGCGGCGGCGTGGTTCCCCCAGGATGGACAGCGTGCTCAGGGGCCAGGCATGGATGTGCCCAGCCCGCGTCACTCCCGGGAGGGCTAGCCGGCGGAAAGCCGGCGACGCAGTGTCCGCGCGATGGTGTCGAGAATGTGCCCAGCGTCGTCGCCGGATGCTGCCTGCCGGTAGAGGTCGTCGAAAGCGCTCTTGTAGCCGGCGACGAGCAGGTCGTCCTCGACGAGTGCGACATCGTCGGGTTGGTTGTCGAGGTAGACCACATCGGGATCATCGGTCGAGTTGAACTCGTGCAGGGAGAAGGGTCCTACCAGCGCGGAGTTGGCAGCTGTGTCCTGCTTGAGCACCACGAGGTCGAGTTGGGGAAGCCGGGAGACAATGGCGTCGACCTGGTCGAGCATGACCTGTGGGCTTTCCACGGACTTGAGGGCACGCTCGTCGAGGACGATGCGCACGTCCCGGCGACGCGTCGGTGCGAACACGCGGTCCTGGCGGGCGAGGCGTAGCCGCACGCGGGCGCCTGCCGCCTCGCTGTCGTCGCGGTACTGCGGCCCAGCGGTCACCACTAGGCGGGCATATTGCTCGGTTTGCAGCAGCCCGGGGATGAGAAAGGGGTGATACTGGTTGATGCGCCTAGAGTCGTCCTCGTAGCCGAGGAAGTCCATGTAGGGCGACGAAATGTATTTGTGGAACTCTGCCGCCCAGTGACGTCGACGCGCCAGCCGGGCCAGGCCGAGGAGGTCTCGCACCTGCTCGACGTCTCGCACCTCGTAGAAGTCCAGCAGTGCGCGAAGGTCGTTGACGGCGATGCTGACTGAGCCGTTCTCGATTCGTGTGATCTTGGACAACGACCAGTCCATCTCTTGGCGCACATCTTCCAGTGAGAGTCTGCGGTCAAGCCGCAGCTCTCGTAGTCGAATGCGCAGCCGCCTGCGATTCGTGGTCGGTCCATGCCCGATCGTTGTCACGTACGCGCCCTCCACTCAGCAATTGCAGAAGGCATAACGAAAAGGTAATCCTGCATGACGCAATTCGCTGTAGGCCTTCGGCTCAGGGCTGAGGGCAATAAGCTATCAGACCACGGTTGCGGCCACTGAATCGGGTGAAAGAGCCAGACATTCATGGCTGAAGTGGTCACCTTCCTGCTACCGTGCTCACATAGCGCGACGCCCTCAGAGGCGGAAAGTGAAAAAGTGGTCGAGTCTGACGGGTGCCCAACATCGACCTGTCGACGACCTGCGTCAGCCTCGTTGCCGGCGCCGCATCACCCTTCACAATGCCCCCATTCGCAGATCGCCAGCTGCAGGAGAACCAATGGAAAGATCATCCAACATGCCCCTTTGGACGCGGCGCAGTTCCCGGTGCCAACAAGACCATTGCGTCGATGTCTCCCGCTACCCAAACACCGTCGAGGTGTGCAACTCCACCGATCCCGGCGCGGCCCTGTCATTCACCGACGATTCCTGGCGAACATTCCTTCGTACTCTGAACAGCCTGCGGTCGATGCCCTAACGGCCGCCGGGTTCGTCAGGCCACCAGACACACTGCCCCGAAGCCTCGGTGCCGCTGTCGACTTGCCGACACTCCTCGCGGCGCCGAGGTTTGGCAACACGCCGCAGCACAACAACAGCTCCCCTCACCACGAGTCCGCACTGGTGGACGGCGACCTCGCAGGCGCCACAGAAACAGGCCCTCGCCGAGCCCCGCGTCCTGTTGATGGGACCTTACGGAACACCGCGCCGCCGGTATAGGCGACACGGCGAAACGCGCCGCGAACAGGGAAATCACGCACCCGTCCACGGCTCCTGAACGGGCCAAAACTTTCATACCGTCGTTGGTAGATGGCCTCGTCGCGGGCGGTCGCTGGCCCTGGAACCCTTGGTCATCCGGCGGAAGGGTTTCTCACCCTTCTTTCGCTACTCATGCCTGCATTCTCACTCGTGCCGCGTCCACAACTGGGTCACCCCGCTGCTTCACCCCCGGCACGACGCTCCCCTACCCACCCACACACCTGCACACAAGCCCGAAGACTTGCGCGAAGTACACGTGTGAGTGCCACAGCTTCGGCGGTGTACTTGAGCCCCGCTACATTGTCGGCGCGGAACCACTTGACCAGTGAGCTATTACGCACTCTTTAAAGGGTGGCTGCTTCTAAGCCAACCTCCTGGTTGTCTATGCGACCCCACATCCTTTTCCACTTAGCACACGCTTAGGGGCCTTAGCTGGTGATCTGGGCTGTTTCCCTCTCGACTACGAAGCTTATCCCCCGCAGTCTCACTGCCGCGCTCTCACTTACCGGCATTCGGAGTTTGGCTGATTTCGGTAAGCTTGTGGGCCCCCTAGACCATCCAGTGCTCTACCTCCGGCAAGAAACACGCGACGCTGCACCTAAATGCATTTCGGGGAGAACCAGCTATCACGGAGTTTGATTGGCCTTTCACCCCTAACCACAGGTCATCCCCCAACTTTTCAACGTTGGTGGGTTCGGCCCTCCACGCGGTCTTACCCGCGCTTCAGCCTGCCCATGGCTAGATCACTCCGCTTCGGGTCTAGAACATGCGACTCAAACGCCCTCTTCAGACTCGCTTTCGCTACGGCTCCCCCACACGGGTTAACCTCGCCACATGCCACTAACTCGCAGGCTCATTCTTCAAAAGGCACGCCGTCACCCCTAAAGGCTCCGACGGATTGTAGGCGAACGGTTTCAGGTACTATTTCACTCCCCTCCCGGGGTACTTTTCACCATTCCCTCACGGTACTCGTCCGCTATCGGTCACCAGGAAGTATTTAGGCTTACCAGGTGGTCCTGGCAGATTCACGGCAGATTTCAGGAGTCCGCCGCTACTCGGGAACACCCACAGAAGACCAGCAGCTTTCACCTACCGGACTATCACCGTCTACGGTCGGCCTTTCCAGACCATTCAGCTAACCACTGGCTTTGTAACTCCTTTGGTGGTTGTCAGCCCACCACGCAGGGTCCCACAACCCCGACCACGCAACCCCTGACAGGTATCACACGCAACCGGTTTAGCCTCAATCCGCTTTCGCTCGC
>NZ_JBFBAO010000070.1:0-23360 GCF_040682255.1 Micromonospora sp. NPDC051296
AGGGCCCGGACGTCCGCACTATGCCGCCGTGCGGGCACCGCACGAAGGAGGCTCGGTCGCCCCGTGAGCAGCGGCGGCGGGCTGGCGGCAGGAGGCGACGGGCCGCTGTGGTGGCCGTATTGAGTGTGCTGCGCCGTGTCTATCGGCCCGGGCATGGCCGTGCGGCGCGCTGAACTGCGCGTCAGTCCGCTTGCTTCGCACCGTATCCGTGGCGCATCCGGAACTTCATCGGATCGGTTCCGGTCGTCGTCACGTGTGCGATCAGCACAGACCTCAGCGATTCGGGAATATCGGCGTGCTGCGAACCGATCCACTCAAGGGACGTGAACAGCTCTGCGGCACCATCGAGCTGGCGTGGAGTCATCGATGCCGACGCCAACGCGTTGAAGATCGATTCGGTTGGCTCGGTCAGTAGCATGCGCTCGGGCGCCAGCTCGTACCACGGCGTGCCACCCATCGCGGTCGTGTGGCGAGGCGGGAAGCCAGCCCACGCCAGCAGGGTGCGGTCGGACCAGGGGCCCGGGGAACCTGCCGCCACAGCGCCTCACCTACTGCCGGCGGCGGGTGTGCCTGACTGTCAGGACAGCGGCGGGTAGGCGTTGCGCATCAGCTCGGTGAACTGCGCCGGGAACCAGGCGCCCGAGATCGGGGCGTTCGGCAGGGCACCGCTCAAGCTGTTGCCGTTGCGGGCGTTACCGGTGTAGGTCGGGTCGCACATCCGGTCGAAACCCTTGCCGTCGTTGTTCGGGATCTCGCGGCTGGAGCCGTCCGACTCACCCGGGGGCTTGATCCAGACGTACGCGTCGATGCCCGGCTCCGGGTTCGCCCTCGGCCGCTCGCCCAGACCGGCACCCGACTGGTTGCACCAGTTGCCAGCGTGGATGCGCCGGTCGACGCGGCCACCGTCCACGTAGGTGTCCACGCTGGTCTGCGGACCCGGGCCGGTGGGCCGGGCGGTACCGCCCCAACCGTTACGGGAGGTGTCGATCAGCATGCCGATGTTGCTGTCGAAACCCCGGCGGACGAGTTCCTGGCGGAACGCCTGGGCGAAGCCGAGCTCGTCGACGTAGCGGTTCCAGTCGATCCACTTGGACTGCCGGACGTCCTGCCCGTTCACCCGGTCGTTGACGGTGAAGTAGGGCTCCTTCAGCGCCGAGTAGTTGGCGGTGTTGACGATGAAGCCGTGCACGTTGGCCGGGCTGCCGCCGGAGGAACCGGCGGCCTCGCGCAGGACGGCGGCAGTCGGGCCGAAGTTGTCGTCCCAACCGATCCAGCCGTGGTGGCCGGCGTCGATGTAGTTGTAGACGTTCGGGATGGCACCCAGCTTGCCGATGGCGTACCCGACGCCCTGGACGTAGGCGCCGTTGGCCTTGACGGTGTCGCACATGGCGGTGGCACCGGCCCGACCGGACACGTTGGTCACGATGTTCGGCAGCGAGTCGATCTCGATGATGTTGATGATCCGCAGGTTGCGGTATTTTGCGTCACCCTGGATCGCCGCGATCGGGTCGATGTACTGCGTCCGGTATCTCGGCAGCTCGGTCGGGCCCAGTTCGCCGTTGGAGGCGAGCGCCGCGCAGTCGCGACCGGGCAGGTTGTAGATGACGAACTGGATGTACTGGGCGCCCTGCCGCAGCGCCTCGTCCAGGTGGTCACGAACGCCCATCGGGCCGTTGGACTGGCTGTCCGGGGTGCCGTTGATCGCCGCGATCCGGTCGATCCACACGCCGGTCGGGTTGTTCGACACCCGGCTGCCACCGCTGACCGACTCGGCCCTGGCCTTCCACTCGGGATTCACGTACCCACGGGCGTTCAGGTAGGGGTTGTCCACCCGTCCGCCCGGAGGCGGCGTGGTCGGCGGAGGAGTCGTGGGCGGAGGCGTGGTCGGCGGAGGCGTGGTCGGCGGAGGCGTGGTGGGCGGAGGCGTGCCACCGTTGCAGGTCACCCCGTTGATGGTGAACGAGGTGGGCCGCGGGTTGCTGCCGCTCCAGCTGCCGTTGAACCCGATGCTCGTGCTCGCCCCGGTGGCGAGGGTGCCGTTGTAGGACTCGTTCTGCGCGGTGACGTTGCGGCCCGACTGGGTGTACCGGGCCGACCAGCCCTGCACGACGCGCTGGTTGGCGTCGGGGAAGGTGAAGCCGAGGGTCCACCCGTTGAGCGGGTCGCCGATGTTCCTGATGGTGATGTTGGCGGTGAAGCCGCCCGGCCAATCGTTGGTCGTGTACGCAACGTCGCACTGGGTAGCCGCGTGCGCCGCGGTGACCGGAATCGTCACCAAACCGCCCGCGACCAGCGCGCTCGCGCCGGCCAGCGCGATAGCCCGGCGTCGACCGGACAGCCTTCTCCACACATTCATGCCACTGATCTCCTTGGGCGAGACCGGATCCGCGTACGGCCCGGCACGTGGCCCGAGGGGCGTCCTACGCGGACGACCGCCGGTGCCAACGGGATTCTTCGGGAGCGCCCGACCCGGACGGGCGTTGGTGGTGGTGCCACGACCGGCGTCACCGGTCGGCGGCGGGTGGTCGTCCGGTGAACCGGCTGCCCTCGACACCTGCCTACGCGGTGTGGCTCCCCGAACCGCGTGCAGCGATTCTTGCATGGGAGCGCTTCCATGGCAATGGTTCGATATTTTCGAAACCCTACCGGGCGGACCCCCACGCCGACGCCCGCACCACCCCCACTCTCGCCGCCCCCACCCGCACCCGCACCCACCACCCCACCTCACCCCACCCGCCTCGCCCGACGCCGCTCTTTCGGTGGGCAAAATGCGCGTTTTACTACTTTGCCGCCAACCCGGGCTGAAGATCGGCGGGAATGGGACGCCGTGCCCACCCGGCGGGGGTGGGGCGATTCGGGCCGGCGGGGCAGTCGGGGCATCGGCACTCGGATGTCGACGGGGGCGGCAGGCCGGGCTGACCACCCCACCCCCACGCAAGGCGGCACACCCCGGCCAACTAGCACCGCACAACCCGACAAATGGAACTAATGCCAGAACACGAATTTTTCCCTGCAAAAGTCGCGAAACGGTCTAACGTCGGTTCTGGCTCGGTTGTTACCGGCCGCAGGACAACCAGGGATGGAGTGACACAGGTCATGGCTAAGAAGATGCTGGGGAAGGTCGTTGCGGGTGCTGCGCTCGGCGGCGCCTCCCTGCTGGTGTTCGCGCCCGGGGTCGCGTTCGCCGACGGCCACCCCCACCGCGACGACGAGGGCAAGGTCTTCGCCAAGCCGCACGCCGCCAAGCCCGGCGAGGAGATCAAGCTGGTGCAGATCTGCGAAGAACCGCAGGAGCACCCCTTCGTCTGGTCCAAGGTCACCGGCAAGGTCAAGCTCGAACCGGCCCACAAGGACCGCGACCACGACAAGGACCGGGACCACAAGGACCGCGACAAGGACCGCGACCACGACAAGGACCGGGACCGCGACAAGGACCGGGACCGCGACCACAAGGACTGGGACAACTGGGGCAAGGACCAGGACCACAAGGACCGCGACAAGGACCGCGACCACGACAAGGACCGCGACAAGGACCGTGACCACGACAAGGACCGGGACCACAAGGACCGCGACAAGGACCGCGACCACAAGGACTGGGACAGCGGCAACGACTGGGAAAGCGGCAACGACTGGAAGGACGAGAAGGACCAGAAGGACGAGAAGGACCGGGACCACGACAAGGACCGCAAGGACTGGACCGAGGGCGAGGAGCGCGAGGACTGGACCGGCGGCGACGACTGGTCGGCCGAGTCCGCGACCCAGCCCGGTGCCGAGGCGGGCGAGGGCGGCGGCGCCGCGGACCGCGACGAGGACCGCGACCGGAAGGACCGCGAGCACGACGAGCGCGGCGAGAAGGGCCGCGAGCACGACGAGCGCGGCGAGAAGGGCCGCGAGCACGACGAGCGCGGCGAGAAGGGCCGCGAGCACGACGAGCGCGGCAAGGACGAGCACGGCAAGGACGAGCACGGCAAGGACGACGACCGCTGGGAGCACAAGAAGGACTTCGTCTTCTTCGGCGAGGCCCGGGTCGCCAGGGACGCCAAGCCCGGCACGTACAAGCTGGAAGGCTCCTGCGGCGAGGGCGAGCTGGTCGTCCTGCCGCACGGCGGGGTCGACGGTGGTGACGGCGGCATCGCCAGCGGCGCCAACGGCGGCATGGCTACCGCTGGGGCGAGCCTGGTCGGCGCGGCCGCCCTCGGTGGCCTCGTGCTGATGCGCCGGCGCCGGACCGATGAATTCACGGTCTGACGCGACGGCGAGACGGGCCGGCGGCCGCCACGGTTATCCGTGGCGCGCCGTCGGCGCCGCCGGCCGCCACGGACACCCGTGGCGGGCCATCGGCGCCGCCGTCGTCGTCCTGCTCGCCATGGTGGGCTCCGGGCTGATCGGCGCCTCGCTGAACTCCCCCGAACCCGTCCGCCCACCCCAGCCTCTGGCGCAAGCCGGAGCGGGGGCGACCACCTCGGCCACGCCGTTCGAGGACGCCGACCTCGACGGCGAGGACTCGCCACCGGCGGCCGGGCTGCCCCGTTCCGCCCCCACCACGATCAGCATCCCCCGGATCGGCGTCAACGCGGAGATCATGAGGCTCGGCACCAACCCCGACGGGACCGTACAGGTGCCCCCACTGGACCAGGCCTGGCTCGCCGGCTGGTACCAACCGGGCCCGAGCCCGGGCGAGGTTGGCAATTCGGTCATCGTCGGGCACGTCGACTCGGCTGCGATCGGCCCCGCCGTCTTCTTTTCCCTCGGCGCCCTGCAACCCGGCGACACCATCACGGTCAACCGCGAAGACGGGCGTCCGGTCAACTTCCGGGTGGACTCGGTGGCCTCCCACCCGAAGGACGCCTTCCCCACCGAGCAGGTCTACGGCCCCAACGACCGACCCGGCCTGCGCGTGGTCACCTGCGGTGGCCAGTTCAACGTCGCAACCGGCAGCTACCCCGACAACGTGATCGTCTTCGCCTCCCTGGTCGAATGACCCACGAGGACCGGTGTTGGCCCGGCGGTTCCGCCGCCGGGCCAACGCTGTCGATCATGGAGTTGTGGTGCCCCGCAAAGGCCGCACATCCACCCCTCCCGCCCACCACAACTCCATGATCGGCGAAGCGGGTGGGTGGGTGGGTGGGTGGGTGGGTGGTCAGGTGGCGGCTGAGGTGCGGACCAGGGTGCGGATCTGGCGGAGGAGAACCGAGAGGGCCGCCAGGTCGGCGCGGGACTCGTCGAACTCGCCCATCGCCCGCTCGGCGCGGTGGATCGAGGTGGCGTTCGACTGCTCCCACTGCTGCACCCGCTCCTGCGGCGGAAGATCGCCCGACGTGGAGTCGAGCACCTCGGCGGTGAGAGCGGCGAGGGCGGCGTACAGGTCGTAGCGCAGCGCCATCCTGGCCAGGGTCTGCCACCGGTCCTCGCGAGGCAGCAGCGAGATCTTCGACAGCAGCGAGTCCACCCGGAACCGGTCGGAGAGCACGAAGTAGACCGAGGCCACCTCGCTCACGTCCCGCTCGGTGCCGGCGGCGGTCTCCACCACGTCGAGCAGGCCGAAGCTGTACATCAGCCGGGTGCTCTGCTCGGCCAACTCGCGGGGCAGGCCACGCCCGGTCATCGAGTCGATGTGCGCCGCGATCGCCTCCCGCTCGCTGCCGTAGAACAGCGTCTCCAGCTGCGGCAGCAGCCGGGCCACCCCGTCACGCAGCCGAATGATCTCCGCCCGGACGTCGATCGGCGAGCGCCGGTTGGTCACCAGCCAGCGCACCGCCCGGTCGAGCAGCCGCCGGGTGTCCAGGTAGACACTGGTCTGCAGCTCCGGGTCGATCCGGTTGTCCAGCGCCTCGACCGCGTCCCAGAGCTGGCGCAGCCCGAACACCTCACGGACCACCACGTACGCCCGGATCACGTCCGCCGCCGTGGCGGCGGTCTCCTCGATCACGCGGAAGACGAACGAGATGCCGCCCCGGTTGATCGCCTCGTTGACCAGCACCGTCGTCACGATGTCGCGGCGCAGCCGGTGCCGGCCCATCCGGTCGGCGAACCGCTCCCGCATCGGGGTCGGGAAGTAGTTGACCAGCACCTCGCTGGTCCACTGCTCGTCGGCCAGCCCCTCGGCCAGGATCTCCTTCTCCAGCGCGATCTTCACGTACGCCAGCAGCACCGCGAACTCCGGCGCGGTCAGCCCGGACTCGGTGCGCACTGCCAGTTCCTCGTCCGGCGGCAGCGCCTCCAGCGCCCGGTCCAGCGTTCCGGAGCGCTCCAGCTCGGTGATCATGCGTCGGTGCACCGGGAGCAGCGAGGCGGCCTGGGCCTGCGAGTTGTTGATCGCCCGCGCCTGGTCGTAGTTGTCCCGCAGCACCAGCTCGGCGACCTCGTCGGTCATCCGCGCCAGCAGTTCGTCCCGCTCGGGAACGGTCAGCTCGTTGTCGGCGACCGCGGTGTTCAGCAGAATCTTGATGTTCACCTCGTGGTCGGAGCAGTCCACCCCGGCCGCGTTGTCGATGAAGTCGGTGTAGATCCGCCCGCCCGCCTGGGCGTACTCGATCCGGCCGAGCTGGGTCCAGCCCAGGTTGCCGCCCTCGCCGGCGACCCGGCAGCGCAGATCCTTGCCGTTGACCCGGATCGCGTCGGTGGACTTGTCGCCCACCTCGGCGTTGGTCTGGCTGGACGCCTTGACGTAGGTGCCGATGCCACCGTTCCAGAACAGGTCGACCGGTGCGGTGAGGATGGCCTTCATCAGCTCCTGCGGGCTTATCTGCTCGACGTCGTCGCCTAGCCCGAGCACCGCGCGGACCTGCGGCGACACCGGCACCGACTTCGCCGTACGCGGGTAGATCCCGCCGCCAGCGGAGATCAGCTCGGCGTTGTAGTCCTCCCAGGTCGACCGGGACAGCTCGAACAACCGCTTCCGCTCGATGAACGAGGTGGCCGCGTCCGGGTCCGGGTCCAGGAAGATGTGCCGGTGGTCGAAGGCGGCCACCAGCCGGATGTGCTCCGACAGCAGCATGCCGTTGCCGAACACGTCACCGGACATGTCACCGACCCCGACCACGGTGAAGTCCTGGCTCTGGGTGTCGTGCCCCAGCTCGCGGAAGTGCCGCTTGACCGACTCCCAGGCGCCCCGGGCGGTGATGCCCATCTTCTTGTGGTCGTAGCCCGCCGAGCCGCCGGAGGCGAAGGCATCGCCCATCCAGAAGTTGTGCGCGATCGAGATCTCGTTGGCAATGTCGGAGAAGGTCGCCGTGCCCTTGTCCGCCGCGACCACCATGTACGGATCGTCGCCGTCGTGGCGGACCACGTCCTCGGGCGGCACGATCTCACCGGCCGCGATGTTGTCGGTGACGTCCAGCAACGCGGAGATGAACTCCTTGTAGCAGACCACCGCCTCGTCCCGGTCGCCCGGGCGCTGCTTGAGCACGAAGCCGCCCTTGGCGCCCACCGGCACGATCACGGCGTTCTTCACCATCTGCGCCTTGACCAGGCCGAGCACCTCGGTGCGGAAGTCCTCCCGCCGGTCCGACCAGCGCAGGCCGCCCCGGGCCACCGGCCCGAACCGCAGGTGCACACCCTCGAACCGGGGCGAGTACACGAAGATCTCGAACTTCGGCCGCGGTGCGGGCAGTTCCGGGATGGCCTGCGGGTCCAGCTTGAACGCCACGTACGGCTTGGGTCGCCCGCCGACCGGCTTCTGGTAGAAGCTGGTCCGCAGGGTGGCCTGGATCAGGGTCAGGTACGACCGCAGGATCCGATCCTGGTCGAGGCTGGCCACGTCGTCGAGGGCGGCCCGGATCTCGGCCACCAGCTCGGCACTGCGCTGCTCGCGCTGCTCGGCGGTGAGCGTGCCCGGCTCGAACCGCGCCTCGAACAGCTGCACCAGCAGCGTGGCGATGCGCGGGTACGCGATGAAGGTCGACTCCATGTAGTCCTGCGAGAACACGGTGCCGGTCTGGCGCAGGTACTTCGCGTACGCCCGCAGCACCACCACCTGGCGCCAGGTCAGCCCGGCGCGCAGCACCAGCTCGTTGAAGCCGTCCACCTCGGCCTCGCCCCGCCAGGCCGCCGCGAAGGCGTTCTCCACGTGCGGGCGCACCTCGGCCAGTTCCTGGTGCCCCTCGGGCAGTTGCAGCCCGAAGTCGTACAGCCAGATCCGCCCGTCGACGCGCTCCACCTCGTACGGGTGCTCGTCGACCACCCGTACGCCGAGCGAGTGCAGCACCGGCAGCACCGCCGACAGCATCATCGGCTCGCCGTACCGATAGACCTTGAACCGGACGTCCATCGACTCGTCGAGGTCCGCTCCCCGGCTGCCGGCGCGCGGTATCAGCTGCTTGCGGAACAGGTGCATCTCCAGCTGGCCGGGCTCCTCCAGCAGCTCCAGCTTCGCCAGGTCCTTCATCGCCTCGTACGGCGTGTGCCCGTCCTTGTAGCCCTCCGGGAACGCGTCGGCGTACCGGCCGAACAGGTGCTTGGCCTGCTCGTCGCCGAGCTTGCGCTCGAGCACCAGCCGGTAGTCGTCGTCCCACAGCCGAGTGGCGTCGGCCAACTCCTCGGCGAGCAGATCGGCGTCGATGTCACCGGGCGGGCTGGTCGGGTCGGTGCGGACGATGAAGTGCACCCGGGCCAGCATCGACTCGGTGACCCGGGTGGTGTAGTCCACCCCGACGCCGTTCAGCTCACGCAGCAGGATGTCCTGCATGCGCAGCCGGTTCTGCGTGGTGAACCGGTCCCGGGGCAGGTAGATCAGGCAGGAGATGAACCGGCCGTACGCGTCCCGGCGCAGGAACACCCGCAGCTGCCGCCGACCGGCCATCCGCAGTACGCCGATCACCGCGTGGTAGAGGTCGTCGGTCTTGATCTGGAACAGCTCGTCGCGCGGGTAGGTCTCCAGGATCTGGAGCAGGTCCTTGCCGGAGTGGCTGCGCAGGCTCAGCCCGGAGCGGTCCAGCACCTCGGCGACCTTGCGCCGGACCACCGGCAGCTCCTGCACGCTGGTGCGGTACGCGGCGGTGGAGAACAGGCCCAGGAACCGCCGCTCGCCCACCACCTCACCGTTCTCGTCGAAGATCTTGAAACCGATGTAGTCCAGGTACGCCGAGCGGTGCACGGTGGCCCGCGAGTTCGCCTTCGTAATGATCAACAGACGCTTCTCGGTGACCTTCTCGTGCGCCTCCGGCGTCATCGACGACAGCGCCCGGGCCTCCGGCGAATCCTGCCGCAGGATGCCCAGCCCGGTGCCGAGCACCGCCTCCAGCGCCGCCCCGCCCTGGACCGAGTCCGACACCAGCTGGTACTCCCGGTAGCCCAGGAAGGTGAAGTGGTCGTGGGCGAGCCAACGCAGCAACTCCACCGAGTCGGTGATGTCCTTCTCCGGCACCGGCGGCCGGCTGTCACTGGTCCGCGCGGCGGCCAACTCGTCGGCGAGCGTCAGGGCCCGCTGACGCATCTTCGGCCAGTCCTCGACGGCCTCCCGCACATCGGTGAGCACCCGCTGCAACTCGCGGCGCAGCTTGTCCCGCTCCTCCGGGTCGCGGACCGGGTCGATCTCGATCCGCATCCAGCTCTCGACCAGGTCCCCGGAGATCGCGTCGTCCGGCTCGACGTCGGCGGCCACCTCGACCAGCCGCCCCAGCGGCTCCCGGCGCACCACGACCAGCGGGTGGACCAGCAGGTGCACGTCCAGGTGGTGGGTGTTGAGCAGGGCGGTCACCGAGTCGACCAGGAACGGCATGTCGTCGGTGACGATCTCGACGACGCTGTGGTGCTGTTCCGCGTCGGGCGAGTGGATCCGCAGCTTCAGCTCACCCGGCACCCGCTGCTGGGCCAGCTCCCGGTGGGCGCGGGCGGCGTCGAGCATCTCCTCGGCGGTGAACCCGATCAGCTCCTCGTCCGGCGCGAACCGCCAGAACCGGCCCACCAGGGTCGCCGCGTCGTGGTCGTCACCGGCCAGCGCGACCGCCTGTGCCACCAGCCGCTCGGCGTTCGGCACCGGCTCGTCGAGTTCGGCGTCCTCCACGTCGTCCGCCAGCGCCTCCGGCGGCAGACCCAGGTCGTAGAGGGTGTCGATGCTCGAACCGGTCATCCCGGTCACTCCTGTGTCGAGCCGGCCGAAGCCGTCCCCATCGGTCGCCGAATCGAAGCTGTCATCGTCCCGGCTGGTGTCAGCCTGCCGGAGGTCGGGTCCCGGTTTGATCGCCGGACGCCGGTCCATCGGTGCCACTCCCCTCGACCCACAACGCTGTGGGTCACTCTGCCGCCAAGCCTAGGCCGACCGACTGGTCCCTTCGTCGGCGGACCACCGGCCGGACTTCCGGATCGGGAGATCGTCCTTTCACCCGTTGCGGTACGAGGTTCGGCCGGATCAGGAGTACCCCACCTGATGTTGTTCATCACATGGTCACGGGACCGTCTTTGCTCCCGACCGGACCCGGGAGGGGCAGTGCGGGGTGCACCGGCGTACTAGCGTGCAGGGCAGCCTGACCAGGAGGAAGACACCCCCATGCACCGCGCGCACCGAAATCGTCACATAAGGTCACGACTCGCCGCCGGCGTCGCCTGCCTGATCGCCTCGACCGCCCTGGTCGCCTGCTCCGGAGAGGACGGGCCGCAGCACAGCGTGGACGCCTTCCTGGCCGGCTGGCACTCCGGCAACCTGCAGGCGGTCGGCTTCGTCGACCCGACCGGCGCGAGGATCGCGGCCGCCACGGTCGCGCAGGAGATCAAGGATCTCTCCGGCGAGTTGGCCGGCACGCCGCCCAAGTTGAGCCGGCAGGGCGACCCCGAGGTGGTCCGGGACACCGCGACGGCCGCCATCCGGGTCGAGTGGGCGCTGCCGGGTGAGACGAGCTGGGCGTACGACCAGCAGATCCGGCTCAGCCAGGGCCGGGACGACCAGTGGCAGGTGATCTGGGAGCCGCAGGTGGTGCACGATCGGCTCACCCGCGGTGACCGGCTCGGACTGCGGCGGGAGACCGCACAGCGGGCCGGGGTGCTCGACGGCGCCGGCAAGCCGCTCGTGACGCCGCGCCCGGTGGTCCGGGTCGGGCTGCAACCCAGCGAGGTGACCGATGTCCCGGCCGTGATCCGCGAGTTGGACGCCGCGTTCCGGGCGATCCGGCCGGCGATCACGCCGCCGGTCGACCTGTCCAATCTGGCCAAGCGGTTGGACGAGGCGAAGCCGGACGCGTTCGTCGAGGTGGTCACCCTGCGCGACGAGGCGTACCGGCAGATCAAGCCACGCATCTACGACCTGCCGGGGACGAAGTTCCCCACCGACAAGCTGCATCTCGCCCCCACCCGCGAGTTCGCCCGGGCGGTACTCGGCACGGTCGACCCCGCTCAGGCCGACGACCTGCAGAAGTTCCCCGACCGCTACTTTCCCGGCGACCTGGTCGGCCACGGCGGGTTGCAGGGCCGGTGGGACGAGCGGCTGCGCGGCGTACCGGGGCTCGCCGTGATCATCAAGCGGGCGGGCCCCGACGGGACGCTTGAGCCCACCGGCACGGAGGTGTTCCGGCGCGAAGCGCAGCCCGGGGAGCCGGTGAAGACCACCCTCGACGTGGCCACCCAGAACGCGGCCGACCAGGCGCTGCGCGGCGAACGCCGGCGGGCCGCCCTGGTGGCGGTACGCGTCAGCGACGGCGCGGTGCTCGCCGCCGCGAACGGTCCCGGTGCCAGCGGGGAGAACCTGGCCTTCACCGCGCAGGTGCCGCCGGGCTCCACGTTCAAGATGGTCAGCGCGCTCGGGCTGCTGGAACGGGGCGCGGTGACCCCGGACGGCACGGTCGACTGCCCGAAGACCTTCGTCGTGGACGGTCGCTCGTTCAAGAACTCCAACGACTTCGAACTCGGCGAGGTGCCGTTCCGCACCAACTTCGCCAAGTCCTGCAACACCGCCTTCGCGGCCCTCGCGCCGCAGCTCGGCGCCGACGGGCTCGCCGCCACCGGCCGGACCGTCGGCCTCGAGGGCAAGTGGGAGGTCGGCCTCGACGCGTTCACCGGGAAGGTCTCCGCCGACGGCGGCGCCACCGAGCAGGCCGCCGCCGCGATCGGGCAGGGTACGACCGTGGTCAGCCCGCTGGCCATGGCCGCGGCGACCGCGGCGGTGGCCAAGGGCAGCTTCACCGCACCGCAGCTGATCGTGGATTCTGCCCCGGAGCAGGCGGCCGAGCCGGCTCCGGAGCTGAAGCCCGAGGCGGTCGCGGCGGTCCAGGCGATGATGCGCGAGGTGGTCACCAGCGGTACCGGCACCGCGCTGAAGGATGTCCCGGGCCAGCCGGTGCACGGCAAGACCGGCACCGCCGAGTACGACGACAACCCGAAGAACACCCACGCCTGGTTCGTCGGCTGGCAGGGCGACGTGGCCTTCGCGGTGTTCGTCGAGAAGGGCGGCTCGGGCAGCGGCACCGCCGTGCCGATCGCGGAGCGCTTCCTACGCGCCCTGGCCCGCTGACCCGCCACCGGATCTCGGGGCGGATCACCTACCCGCCCCGAGATCAGGCGGGCGCGGTCAGGCGATGAGGCCGCCGGGGGCCGGCGAGGGGTGGGGGGCGTCCTCGTCCGACGGGCGGGCGTCGAGCGGTTCCATCGACTCGCCGGCCACCGGCTCCACAGTGTCGGCTGGCCGGCCGTCGGGGTCGGCTGCGGCCGGGCGGCGAAGCGAACCCGGGCCGGCCGAGAAGCTGGCGTCACGAGGATCCGACCCGACGACGGCGTCCTCCGGCCCTCCGACCGACTGGCCGAGAGCCGGCGCGGCGTGGTCGGCCGGCTCCGCACGCAACCGGGGCGGCACCGAAGGAGCTGGGGCGGCCCGGTCGGCCGGCTCCGGACGCAGCTGGCGTGGCACCGGTTCGGGGGCGAGCGGGCCGGGCTGCGTGGGACGTAGCCGGGGCGGCACCGACCTCGGGGCGGTGACCGGGCGCAGGCCGGCCACCACGGTGTTGACGATCTCGGCGGCGTACGCGCCGTCGGGGTCGTAGTCGGGGTCGAAGACGGTCAGCTCGACGCCGAGGCAGTGCGGGGTGTCGACCAGCCCGGCGAGCAGGATCTCCAACTCGGCGAAGGCGATGCCGCCGGGGTCGGGAGCGTCGACCGCCGGCAGTACGGCCGGATCGAGCACGTCCACGTCGATGTGCACCCAGTAGCCGGCGCAGTCGGCGAGCTGCTCGTGCGCCCACTGCGCGGTACGCGCCGCGCCCTCGGCGCGCAGCGCCGGCACCGGTCTGGTGATGATCCCGGCTGCCTGGAGGTCGAGCCGGTACTCGTCCTGCGCGCGGATGCCGAGCACCACCACGTCGATGTCCCGGAAGTAGGGGCGCCGCCCCTCGATGGCCGCCAGGTCGGCCTGACCTCGACCGGTCACCAGGGCGAGGTCCTCACCCGCCGCCGCGCCCACGTAGGAGGCGTTGCCGGGGTGCCGGAAGTCGGAGTGGCCGTCGACGAAGACCAGGCCGATCCGGCCGCCCACCGCCTCGCCGAGCCGGTGCATGGCCAGCGCCGAGCCGAGCAGGATCGAGCAGTCACCGCCGAGCACGACCGGGAACTCGCCCCGGTCGATGATCGCGCCGATCCGGTCGGCCAGCCCCACCGAGTAGTCGGCGATCTCCCGCGCGTGGCACACGCCGTCGCCCGGCCGCCAGTCACCGGCGTCGTAGCGGGGTGGGGTCAGGCAGCCGGCGTCGCGGGCCCGTAGCCGGGGCAGCAACCCCTGGTCGCGCAGCGCACCGGGCGCCTTCGCACAGCCCGGGACGGAGGTGGGCGTGGGTGGGCGCAGGCCGAGGTTGCTCGGCGCGTCGAGGACGGCGATCCGGCGCATCATGGGCCGCTGTCGTTCGCGACTGCGGGGCTCGCAAGCTCACTCCTCGCGCTCACCTAGGCTCCCGTCCTCCGGTGTCGGGCGGGCCGGCGGCACGCCGGCCCGCGCTGGCGTGGCAGGTGGCTCAGAACAGGGCGCTGGCCAGGGCCCGACGGGCCGAGGCGACCGCCGGATCTTCCGGCCCGGCGATGGTGAACAGGCCGACGAGGTGCTGGCGTACCTTCTCGCGGTCGTCGCCGGCGGTGCGGCGGACCAGCCCCACCAGCCGCTGGTACGCCTGCTCGGCCAAGCCGCTGAGCACCTCGATGTCGGCGGCCAGCAGCTGGGCGTCGACGTCGTCGGGGTCGGCCGCCGCGGCGAGGGCCGCCTGCGGGTCGGCCCCGGCCACCCGGCGGGCGAGCCCGACCTGGGCCAGCCCGGCCTCCGCCGCGGCGTCGGTCGGGGTCTCGGCCAGGATCTTCCGGTACGCCTGCTCGGCGACGTCCAGGTCGCCGCTCATCAGGGCGTCGTCCGCCTCGTCGAGGCGGGGGTCCTCCGGCTCGGGCGCGGCCACCCCGCCGGCCTTGAGTACCGCCTGGATCCACTGCCGCAGCTGCGGCTCCGGCACCACCCCGGAGAAGGCGTCGACCGGCTGCCCACCGACCACCGCGTAGACCATCGGGATGCCCTGCACCCGGAACATCTGCGCCAGCCGGGGGTTGGCGTCCACGTCGACCTTGGCGAGCACCCAGGCACCGCCGCCCTCCACCGCCAGCCGCTCCAGCACCGGCGAGAGCTGCTTGCAGGGCTGGCACCACTCGGCCCAGAAGTCCACCACCACAGGTGTGGTCAGGGAGCGCTCCAGGACCTCGGACTGGAAGGTCGCCTCGGTCACGTCGACGACGGTCACGCCGCCGACGGCACCGCCGGGCGCACCGGCGGGGGGACCTGCCTGGACCGGTGCCGGGGTGGGACTGGGAGTGGGGGTGCGCAGCGCGCTGAGGTCGACCGCGCCGCGGGTGAAGATCGACGAGGTGATCCGTGGGTCGCTCATGGTTACCTAGTCTCGCACGCGATTTGCCGAACTCAGATCAACCGCGGCCCTGACAGTTGCCACTGTCACCCATGCCCATTCGCCCCGGCCGGGCGGCCGACTGACCGCCCGCCGGGGCGAATGTCAGAACCGTGCGGGCTCGCGGTAAACGCCCCATTCGCCGCGCAGCGCGTCGCAGATCTCGCCGAGGGTGGCTTCGGCCCGGACGGCGTCGAGCATCGCGGGGATCATGTTCTCCCCGGTGCGGCTCACCTCGACCATCGCCGCCACGGCGGCACGCACCTTCGCGTCGTCCCGGCCGCTCTTGCGCTCGGCGAGCACCCGGCGCTGCTCCAGCTCCACCTCGTGCGAGATGCGCAGGATCTCCAGTTCCTTGGCGACCGTGCCGGTGTGGCAGTTGACCCCGACGATCTTCTTGTCACCCTTCTCCAGCGCCTGCTGGTACACGAAGGCCGACTCGGCGATCTGGCCGGTGAACCAGCCGTCCTCGATGCCGCGCAGGATGCCGGAGGTCATCGGGCCGATGGCGTGCGGGCCCTCGCCGCCCAGTGCCCGGATCCGGGCGAAGATCTCCTCGGCCTCGGCCTCGATCCGGTCGGTGAGCGCCTCGACGTACCACGAGCCACCGAGCGGGTCGGCCACGTTGACCACCCCGGTCTCCTCCATCAGCACCTGCTGGGTACGCAGGGCGATCTCGGCGGACTCGTCGGTCGGCAGCGCGAGGGTCTCGTCCAGGGCGTTGGTGTGCAGCGAGTTGGTGCCGCCGAGCACCGCGGCGAGCGCCTCGACGGCGGTGCGTACCACGTTGTTGACCGGCTGTTGCGCGGTCAGCGACACCCCGGCGGTCTGCGTGTGGAACCGTAGCCACAGCGCCTTCTCACTGGTCGCGCCGTAGACGTCGCGCAGCCAGCGGGCCCAGATCCGCCGGGCGGCGCGGAACTTGGCGATCTCCTCGAAGAAGTCGACGTGCGAGTCGAAGAAGAAGCTCAGCCCGGGAGCGAAGACGTTCACGTCCAGCCCGCGGGACAGCCCCAACTCGACGTAGCCGAAGCCGTCGGCGAGGGTGTACGCCAGCTCCTGCGCGGCGGTCGAGCCGGCCTCGCGGATGTGGTAGCCGGAGACCGACAGCGGCTTGTAGCGCGGGATCTCCCGGGCGCAGTACTCCATCAGGTCGCCGATCAGGCGCAGGTGCGGCTCAGGGTCGAACAGCCACTCCTTCTGCGCGATGTACTCCTTGAAGATGTCCGTCTGCAGGGTGCCGTCCAGCGTCGACAGGTCGGCGCCCTGGCGCTCGGCGGCGACCAGGTACATGCAGAACACCGGCACGGCCGGGCCGGAGATGGTCATGCTCGTGGTGACCCCGGCCAGGTCGATGCCGTCGAAGAGCACCTCCATGTCGGCGGCGCTGTCCACCGCCACCCCGCAGTGGCCCACTTCGCCGAGCGACTGCGGGTCATCGGAGTCCCGGCCCATCAGGGTGGGCATGTCGAAGGCGACCGAGAGGCCACCACCACCGGCGCCCAGGATCATCTTGTAGCGCTCGTTGGTCTGCCGGGCGTTGCCGAACCCGGCGAACTGCCGGATGGTCCAGGTCCGCCCGCGGTAGCCGGTGGGGTAGAGCCCCCGGGTGTACGGGAACTCGCCCGGCCAGCCGATCCGCTCGAAGCCCGGATGGCCAGCGCCCTCCGGGGGACCGTAGACCGGCTCGACGGGCATCCCGGAGAGCGTGGTGAAGTCGGCGTCCCGCTTGCGCGCTGCGTCGTACCGGGCCTGCCAGCGGGCCCGTCCGGCGGCGATCTCGTCGGCGTTCATCCCCGGGGCTCCTCCTCGAGTCCTCGACTGCACATCGAGTGTAGAGCCCTCACCTGAACGATCGATAAGGCAGTTCGTACCAGCCGGTAACCTGAGCTGCCCTGATCTCAGGCGGTGGGCCCCTCGATGGCCACGTCGTCCACCCGGATGTTGATCTCGTCGACCCGCAACCCGTACGCCTCGATCGCCTGGGTCACCCCGGCCCGCACCGCCGCGGTCACCTCGGGCACCGGGTGCCCGGCGTCGGTCACGATCACCAGGTTGACCACCGCCGCCCCGTTGGTGACGTGGGCCGAGCAGCCCCGCCGGGCGTCGCCCACCTGGTCCAGCCCGACCCGGTCCAGCACGGCGTTGAAGAACCGGGCGAGATCGCCACCCAGCTCCACCACGCCGGGCACCGCCTTCGCCGCGGCCACCGCGATCTTCTCCACCACCTCGTCAGAGATGTCGGTACGACCACCCGCCACCGCGTCCGGCGTCATCGGCAACTCCTGCGTCATCTCGTGGTCCATGCTTCTCCCAGCGGCCATCGCACCGCCCCACGCGCGTTGCGGGACGGTGCGAGCGTACTCGTTTGGGACGGTCCGCAGTGGACGTCGGTCAGCCGGCGAGCTGGGCGAGCAACGCGTCCGCGGCGGCGTACGGGTCGGTCGTGCCGGCGGCCACCTCGGCGGCGAGCGCCGGCAGGTGCGTACCGTCGCGCAGCGAGCCGATCCGGGCGCGGAGCGCGCCGAGCGCGATGGCCTCGATCTCGGCGGCGGCCCGCGCCTCGCGACGGCGGCGCAGCTCGTCGTGCTCGACCAGCCAGCCCCGGTGCTTGTCGATCGCCGCGGCGATGTCGTCGATCCCCTCGGACCGGACGGCCACCGCCCGCACCACCTGCGGCCGCCACTGGCCCGGACCGCGCTCGCCAAGGGCGATCATGCCCTGGATGTCCCGGACGGTCGCGTCGGCGCCGTCCCGGTCGGCCTTGTTGACCACGAAGATGTCGGCGATCTCCAGGATGCCGGCCTTCACCGCCTGGATCGCGTCGCCCATGCCCGGGGCGAGCAGCACGAGCGTGGTGTCGGCCAGCGAGGCCACCTCGACCTCGGCCTGCCCGACGCCGACGGTCTCCACCAGCACCACGTCGCAGCCGGCGCCCTCCAGCACCCGCACCGCCTGCGGCGTGGCCGCCGACAGCCCGCCGAGGTGCCCCCGACTGGACATCGAGCGGATGTAGACACCCGGATCGGTGGCGTGGTCCTGCATCCGCACCCGGTCACCGAGGATCGCGCCGCCGGTGAACGGGCTGGACGGGTCGATGGCCAGCACGCCCACCCGGTGGCCCCGGGCCCGCAGGGCGCGTACCAGTTCGTTGGTGGTGGTCGACTTGCCCACCCCGGGGGAACCGGTCAGGCCGACCACCTGGGCCTGACCGGCGAAGGGCGCGAGCGCCGCGGCGATGCTCGGCACCGTCTCGTCGCCCGACTCGACCAGGGTGATCAACCGGGCCACCGCGCGTGGGTCACCCTCGCGGGCCCGCTCGACCAGCATGGGTACGTCCCGGCTACGGCGCACCGACCCGGTGACCGCCGCCGGGACGTTCCCGTTCGACTCGCTCACTGAGTGGTTTCAGCGGCGTCGGGAACGTGGATGATCAGCGCGTCGCCCTGGCCGCCGCCACCGCAGAGCGCCGCCGCCCCGGTGCCGCCGCCGCGCCGCTTGAGCTCCAGCGCGAGGGTGAGCACCAGCCGGGCACCGGACATGCCGATCGGGTGGCCCAGCGCGATCGCGCCGCCGTTGACGTTGATCTTGTCCGGACTGACCCCGAGGTCACGGGTGGACTGGATGCCGACCTGGGCGAACGCCTCGTTGATCTCGATCAGGTCGAGGTCGGAGACGCTCAGCCCGCCCTTGCGCAGGGCGTGCTGGATGGCGTTGGACGGCTGCGAGTGCAGGGAGTTGTCCGGGCCCGCCACGTTGCCGTGCGCCCCGATTTCGGCCAGCCAGGTCAGGCCCAGCTCCTTGGCCTTCGCCTTGCTCATCACGACCACCGCGGCGGCGCCGTCGGAGATCGGCGAGGAGCTGCCGGCGGTGATGGTGCCGTCCTTGGTGAACGCCGGGCGGAGCTTGGCCAGGGACTCGGCGGTGGTGTCCGGCCGGATGCCCTCGTCCTCGCTGATCACCAGCGGGTCACCCTTGCGCTGCGGGATGACCACCGGGGTGATCTCCTCGGCGAAGTGGCCGTTCTTCTGCGCGGCGGCGGCCCGCTGGTGGCTGGCCGCGGCGAAGGCGTCCTGCTCCTGACGGGTGATGCCGTGGGTGGTGCCGTGCCGCTCGGTGGACTCGCCCATCGAGCAGCAGTCCCAGGCGTCGGTCAGCCCGTCGAGCGCCATGTGGTCCTTGATCACCACGTCGCCGTACTTGTAGCCACCGCGCTGGCCGAGCATCAGGTGCGGGGCGTTGGTCATCGACTCCATGCCGCCGGCCACCACGACGTCGAACTCGCCGGCCCGGATCAGCTGGTCGGCCAGCGCGATCGCGTCCAGGCCGGAGAGGCAGACCTTGTTGATCGTCAGGGCGGGTACGGACATCGGGATGCCCGCCGCCACGGCCGCCTGACGGGCCGGGATCTGCCCGGCACCGGCCTGGAGCACCTGCCCCATGATCACGTACTGCACCTGGTCGGGGGCGACCCCGGCGCGCTCCAGCGCCGCGGAGATGGCGATGCCGCCGAGCTTCGTCGCCGGTAGATCCTTGAGGTTGCCCAGCAGACGCCCCATCGGGGTCCGTGCGCCACTGACGATCACCGAAGCCATAACCGCCTCCGAGGGGATGCCGACCTGTACGCCTTAACAATCGTTCGGTCAGACTAGCGTCATGCCTGAGAACTCCCCCGTCGAGCCCGCTGCCGACTATGTCACAGACATCGGTTTGCGCCGTATCGACCATGTCGGGGTGGCGGTAGCCGACCTCGACGCCGCGATCGACTTCTATGAGCGAACGTTCGGGATGCGCTGCGTGCACACCGAGATCAACGTCGAGCAGGGTGTCCGCGAGGCGATGCTGGCGGTCGGGCCGACCACCGAGGGCGGCTGTGTGCAACTGCTCGCCCCGCTGACCCCGGAGTCGACCATCGCGAAGTTCCTCGACCGGAACGGCCCGGGCGTGCAGCAGGTGGCGTACACCGTGACTGACGTCGATGCGGCCTGCGCGGCGCTGCGCGAGCGCGGTCTCCGGCTGCTCTACGAGACGCCGAAGCGCGGCACCGCCGGCTCCCGGATCAACTTCGTCCACCCCAAGGACGCCGGCGGCGTACTGATCGAGCTCGTCGAACCCGCCTGAGGTGCAAGGAGGGGTCCCTTCTTAACGCCTGATGCATAGCAGGGGGCCCCTTCTAACACGTCATACCGGGGGCGGAGCAGCCCGAGCAGCCGGCGGACGCCCCCGGGAAGCACGGCGGTGAGCGGTTGGATGGCCCGACGAACAGGTCCGCGCATTGACCAATGCAGTTTTTCACACAGGACTTCCGGCCAAAGCTACCGTTCAGTAGCGTCCGCCTCCACAGGAGTGCGACCGGTGCCGGATGTGTCGGGGACCGACATGGTGGAGGGGCGCACCGGCGCCGACGATGGCAGCACCAGGCCCGCGCGCCGGGTGCTCGGCGAGAACCGGAGGTCACCGTGCAGGACATCCTCGAAGCCATCATGGCGGCGGAAGGGTCGGCCGACCCGGGACGGGAACTGGCCGGTGTCGCCGGGCTGCCGGTACCGGAGAGCTACCGGGGCGTCGTGGTCCGGGCCGAGGAGGCCCGGATGTTCGACGGCATGACCACCCGGGACAAGGACCCGCGCAAGGCGCTGCACCTGCAGGAGGTGCCGACCCCCGAGCTGGGCCCGGGGGAGGCACTGGTCGCCGTGATGGCCAGCGCGATCAACTACAACACCGTGTGGACCAGCATCTTCGAGCCGCTGCCCACCTTCAAGTTCCTCCAGCGCTACGGCCGTACCTCCGAGCTGGCCCGCCGGCACGACCTGCCGTACCACGTGGTGGGGTCGGACGCGGCCGGCGTGGTGCTGCGGGTCGGCGCCGGGGTGAGCCGGTGGCGCCCGGGCGACGAGGTGGTGGCGCACTGCCTGTCGGTCGAACTGGAGGACGCGGCCGGGCACGACGACACGATGCTCGACCCGCAGCAGCGGATCTGGGGCTTCGAGACCAACTTCGGCGGCCTGGCCGAGCTGGCCGTGGTCAAGGCCAACCAGCTGATGCCGAAGCCCCGGCACCTGAGCTGGGAGGAGGCGGCCAGCCCGGGGCTGGTCAACTCGACCGCGTACCGGCAGCTGGTGTCGCACCACGGCGCCAACATGAAGCAGGGCGACGTGGTGCTGATCTGGGGCGCGTCGGGCGGCCTGGGCGGCTACGCCACCCAGATGGCGCTGAACGGCGGCGCGGTCCCGGTCTGCGTGGTCTCCTCCCCGGAGAAGGCGGAGCTGTGCCGGCGGATGGGCGCCGAGCTGGTCATCGACCGCTCCGCCGAGGGCTTCCGGTTCTGGTCCGACGAGCAGACCCAGGACCCGGACGAGTGGCGGCGCTTCGGCGAGCGGATCCGGGAACTCACCGACGGCGAGGACCCGGACATCGTCTTCGAGCACCCGGGCCGGGAGACCTTCGGCGCCAGCGTCTACGTGACCAAGCGCGGCGGCACCATCGTCACCTGCGCCTCCACCAGTGGCTTCCTGCACCAGTACGACAACCGCTACCTCTGGATGCACCTCAAGCGCATCGTCGGCAGCCACTTCGCCAACTACCGGGAGGCGTGGGAGGCCAACCGGCTGGTGGCGCTCGGCCGGATCCACCCGACGGTTTCCCGGACCTACCCGCTGGAGCAGACCGGCCAGGCCGCGTACGAGGTGCACCGCAACGCCCATCAGGGCAAGGTCGGCGTACGCTGCCTGGCTCCCACCGACGGGCTCGGCGTACGCGATCCCGAGTTGCGCGGCCGGCACATCGACGCGATCAACCGGTTCCGCGGGCACTGACCTGACGGACGAGCCGCCGATGGCCATTCGGTGAACGCCGATTGGCTTTCCACACACCCGGCCCGGCACCCATTCGTGTGATCGGGCCGGGGTGGAAACAAAGGACCCGCCGGTACGCCCCGGCGGCCCTATTCCACCGTACGCAGAGGGCCGTCGGCTCGCCCCGGAGCTGGCATGATCGCCTCTCGTCCTTGGCGGTCCGGCGGCCCGTCGAGTTGACCATGTAATGAGGACGGCAAAGGGCGGCACGCTCTTGCGAAGCACCCCGGGGGGTCTGCCAGTATGTCCCAATGCCCCAGCAGCAGTCCTCCCCTCTCGCGTTCTTCGATAACGCGAACTCGCAGCCCGATTTCACCGTTGGCCTGCGCGGATACAACACCGGTCAGGTCGACGACTTCATCGGCCGGCTCAACGGCGCGCTGAGCCAGGCCAACAAGGACCGCGCCGACGCCGAGCAGGCGCTGAACGACGCCCAGCGCCGGCTCCGCCAGTCCGAGCAGCGGCTCACCGCCTTGGAGCAGAAGCTCACCGACGCCAGCAAGCAGCTGGAGGAGAACAGCCGCCCCACGCTGTCCGGCCTCGGCACCCGGGTGGAGCAGATTCTTCGGCTCGCCGAGGAGCAGGCCAACGACCACCGCAACGAGGCCAAGCGCGAGTCGGAGGGGATCCTTTCCGCCGCCCGCCTGGAGGCCCGGGAGATCACCGACAAGGCTCGCGCCGAGGCGGCCGCGATGAAGGCCACCGCCGAGCGGGAGGCGGGCAACGTGCGCACCGCCGCCGAGCGGGAGGCGGCCGAGGTCCGTGTCCAGGCCCGCCGCGAGGCCGACACGCTGCGCGCCGACGCCGAGCGGGAGACCAAGCAGCTGCGTACGGTGACCGCCCACGAGGTCGCCGAGCTGAAGTCGACCGTGGAGCGGGAGGTGGCCACCCTGCGGGCCACCGCCGAGCGGGAGATCACCCAGCAGCGGGCCAAGGCCGCCCGCGAGGCCGAGGAGAAGCGCGCGGAGGCGACCAAGCTGCTCACCGACGCCCGCGACAAGCGGGACAAGGACCTTCAGGCCCTTGAGCTGCAGCTCGCGGAGCGGCGGGAGAAGGCCGAGCGCGAGGAGTCGGAGCGGCACGCCGCCCAGGTGGCGCAGACCCAGAAGCTGGTCAGCGAGGCCGAGCAGCGGGCCCGGGCCGCGCAGGAGCGGGCCAAGGAGATCGAGCAGCGCGCCGAGGCCCGCCGGGTCGAGTCGGAGCGCAGCGCCACCGAGACGATCGAGAAGGCCAAGGCGCTGTCGGAGCGGACGCTCAGCGAGGCGCGCGCCGAGTCGCAGCGTCTGCTCAGCGAGGCCCGCACGGAGGCCGAGCTGACCACGCAGGCCGCCCGGCGCGAGGTCGAGGACCTCACCCGGCAGAAGGACGCCGTCACCTCCCAGCTCGGGCAGATGCTCTCCGGCCTGGCCGGCATCGTGCCGGGCGTCCCCAACAACGCCGCCGGGTCGGACAAGGCCGCGACCAAGAAGGCGGACGGGGCCGACGACAAGGTGGCCGCAGAAACGGCCAGCTGACCAGGTCCACCGGGGCATGATCCACGGCGCGGGGTGACACCGGGTAACGGTGCCACGTCGGTGACGCGGATGCCGCGGAACTCCTTCGACGCGGAGAACACCCAGATCGCCGGGAAGGTCTGCGCGCCCCAGAAATGGCC
>NZ_JBFBAO010000071.1:0-23325 GCF_040682255.1 Micromonospora sp. NPDC051296
GGGCCCCGCCCAGCGCGTCGGCCGGGTCGGCACCCCGCCCGCCGGTGGCGGTGAGCACCACCTCGCGGGTCAGCGCGGCCGGTGACCGGCCAGAGGCGTTCAGGCCGTGCAGCCGCTCACCGTCCCAGACGATGGCGAACAGGTCCCCGCCGATGTCGTTGGACGGCGGCTGCACCACGGTCAGGGTGACGGCGGTGGCCAGTGCCGCGTCGACGGCGTTGCCGCCGCGCCGCAGCACGGCCAGGCCGGCCGCCGCAGCCAGCGGCTGGCTCGTCGCCACCACGGCGTGCGGGGCGAAGAGCGGTTGCCGCGGGTACGTCATCCCCCGACTCCGGCACCGCCCGGTGCCGCGCCGGGCGAGAGCCCGGCAGCCGGATCGGGCGTCCCGCCGGGCGAGGGCGCGGGATCCGGCGGGTCCGGCAGCAGCCGGCCGGCGCGGCGGAGCACCCGCAGCCCACCCGGCAGGTACGCCGCCCCCTGCCCCCGCCAGGCGGTGACCAGCGTGTCGAGCGCGGCGACGTGCCGATGCGACAGCGCGGCCGGCGGCGCACCGAGTTCGTGGGCCCAGGCGCGCAGCACCCGGCCGCGTACCGCGGGTGCGAGGTCGGCCAACGCCTTGACCGCCAGCCCGCGGTCGGGATGCCGCGCCCCGATCAGCGCCTCGCCGGCCAGTTCGTCCAGTACGGCGTTGTCCGCCGCGACCAGCCGGGCGGTGCGGGCGAGGTTGTCCAGCACGCCTGGCCCGAGGGCCTGGACCAGCGCCGGCAGCACGTCGGCCCGGACCCGGGACCGGGCGTACGCGGGGTCGCTGTTGTGCGGGTCCTCCCACGGCGTCAGCCCGAGCGCCACGCACGCCGCCCGGGTCTCCGCGCGACCGATCTCCAGTAGCGGCCGGACCAGCGGCACCCCGGCCAGGTCCCGGCGCGGCGGCATCCCGGCCAGCCCGCGCGGGCCGGCGCCCCGGGCCAGCGCGAGCAGCACCGTCTCCGCCTGGTCGTCCCGAGTGTGTCCGGTGAGCAGCGCCGGAGCGCCGTGCCGCCCGGCCACCTCGGCCAGCGCCTGATAACGGGCCGTCCGGGCCGCCGCCTCGGGGCCACCCGGCCGGCCGGCGACCTCGACCCGGACCACTTCCACGGGCGCGAGCCCGGCCTGCGCCGCCCACCGCGCCACCGCCTCGGCGCGCCGCGCCGACCCGGCCTGCAACCCGTGGTCGACGGTCACCAGGCCGGCGGCGCGGCCCACCCGGGGTGCCACGAACGCGGCGGCCGCGGCCAGGGCGAGTGAGTCGGCCCCGCCGGAGCAGGCGACCAGCACCGGCCCGTCCACCGGCAGCTCGGTCAGCGCGCGGCGGACCGCGATCCGAATCGCGGCGACGGGCGGGGCGAGCGGAGCCATCGGCGCGGCGTGCTCAGCCGGCGGTCGGCACCGGGCCGACCGGCCCGTGCACCCGTGCCACCCAGGCGTCCGGTTCGCTGAGCTCGGTCAGGCGGGGCAGGGTCAGCGGCGACTCGAAGACCCGGTTGAAACCGGCCATCCCGACCCGGTCGACCACCGCGTGCACGAACTGGCGGCCCTCCGCGTACTGCCGCATCTTGACGTCGATGCCGATGAGCCGCCGGATCGTCTTCTCCACCGGGTTGCCGGCCTCGCGGCGGCGGTTGAACCCGGCCCGGATCCGCTCGACGCTCGGGATCACCTGCGGGCCGACGCCGTCCATCACGAACTCGGCGTGCCCCTCCAGCAGGGTCATCAGCGCGGTCAGCCGGTCCAGCACCGCCCGCTGCGCCGGCGTCTGCACGATGTCCAGCACGCTGGCCCGGCTCTCCGGGTTGCGGACCACGTCCGCGAGGGTGCCCACGCCCCGGCGCAGCCGGTCCAGCAGATGCTCGCCGCCCTGGGCGGCGTCCACGAACGCCTGCACCTCGCCGAGGAAGTACGCCCGCATCCACGGCACGGCGGTGAACTGCGTCCGGTGAGTCACCTCGTGCAGGCACACCCAGAGCCGGAAGTCCCGGGGGTCGGCCCCCAGCTTGCGCTCCACCTCGACGATGTTCGGCGCGACCAGCAGCAGTTGCCCCGGGTCGGCGGAGAAGACCTCGTACTGGCCGAGCACCCGACCGGACAGGTACGCCAGCACGGTGCCCGCCTGCACCCCGGTGAGCCGGGAGCCGACCGCCTCGGTCAGCGCACCGGGCTGCTTGTCCTGCGCGAGCCGGCCGACCAGCGGGGTAATCACCTCGCGCAGGCCGGCGATGTTGGTCGCCGCCCAGTCGCGCCGGTCGACCACCCGCACCGGCGGGTGCGCCACCTGCGACGTCAGCCCGGTGTAGTCGGCGACGTGCCCGGCCGCCTCGTCGGTCAACCGGCGCAGGTCGGCGACCACCTCGGTGGCCTCGGCGTACGACACCCGGGGGCCCGACTTGCCCAGCGCCCCCGCGGTCGCGGTGGCCAGATCCCAGTCCACGAACTGCGCCATGCAACCCACCGTACCCGCGCCGCGACACCCATCCCGGGCTCGCCGGCCGGGACGGCGCTCGGCCACCGGATCAGTGGCAGCCACAGGTGGCGAGGGCGGCGGCGATCCGGTCGAGCGCAGCCCGGGCCGGCTCCATCCCGTCCGGCGGCACCTGATCCGTGAGTACGGCGAAGGTGAGCAGCCGTCCCTCGGCCGTGGTGACCACCCCCGCGATGGCGTGCACCCTGGTCAGCGTGCCCGTCTTGGCACGGACCACCCCGGCGCCGGCGGCCGTGCCCGGGGCGGCCCCGTAGCGGTCGCGCAGTGTGCCGGACCAGCCGCCGACCGGCAGCCCACCGAAGATGCCGCCGAGTTCGGGCCGGTCGGGGCTGGCCGCGAGCGCCAGCGACTCGGTCAGCAGCGCCGGGCTGATCAGGTTCTTCCGGGACAGGCCACTGCCGTCGGCGAGCGTCAACCCGCCGGCCGGCAGGCCCAGCTCGGACACCACCTCGGCCATCGCCGCGGCGGCACCGGCGTACGAGCCGGGCTCGTCGTGTGCCAGGGCGACCTGGCGGGCCAGCGCCTCGGCGACGATGTTGTCGCTCTCGCTGATCATGATGTCGACCAGACGGATCAGCGGCGGCGACTGCACCACGCCCAGTTCCGCGCCGGGCTCGGTGGTCTCGGCCGGCGCCCCGGTCGCCTCGGTCGGTGCCGCCGGGGCGGTGCCCTTCTGCACGGCGCTGTCCGGTACGCCGAGCAGGCGGGCGAAGGCCCGTCCGGCGGTCAGGTCCGGCTGGGGCACCCGTTCGGCCCAGCCCTGGCCGGCCTTCGGGTCCTTGCGCGCGCCGTCGAGCATCAACGCGGTCACCGCGGCGCCGTATCCGCCGGTGGGGATGTCGTCGTCCCAGCCGGGCCCGTACACCGGCCCGGGAAAGAGCGAGGAGTCGACGATCACCCGGCTCGGCGCGGTCCCGCCGAGCGCCGTACGCACCTGGTTGGCGAGGTCCTCCAGGCTGGCGGCGCCCGGGTAGAAGCCCTTGGCGCCGGCCGCCAGGGTCGGGTCTCCGCCGCCGACGATCACGACCTCGCCCGGCTGGGCACCGGCCACCGCCCGGGTCGGGATCCGGTAGCCCGGGCCGCGGGCGGTGAGCACCGTCACCGCGGTCAGCAGCTTGGTCACCGACGCCGGCACGGTGCCCTCGCCGCCGCCACGGTCGAAGAGGGGCTGCCCGGTCAGCGCGTCGGCCACCGCCACGTTGACCCGACCACCGAGGGCGGCGTCGTCGACCAGCGGGTCGAGCACCGCTCGCATCCCCTCGGCGCTGGGCATCGGTGCGCCGACGTCGGCGGCGGCCAGCACCGCGACCGGCGCGGGCTCCGCCGGTTCGGTGGGCGCGGGCCCGGCGTTGCCGTCGCCCAGCCACCGTCCCACCGGCCCGGGGCGCACCACGACCAGCCCGACCGTGACCAGTACGAGCACCAGCACCGCGGCGAGCACCAGCGGTAGGCGCCGGTGGCCGGACGGCCGGGGAGGCACCGGGGCGGCCCCGGACGTCGGGGCGATCGCTCCGGGCGGGCCCGGCCGTTCGGGTGCCAGGGTCGCCCCCTGGCCGTTGTCCGGGCCGGTTCCCGCCGTCAGGTCCTGGGTCTGCTCGGCCAGGTTCGGCGACGCTCCCGGCGTCGGGCCGGGCGGGACGGACGCCGAACTGGTCGGCGGGGAGGCCCGGCCTACCGGACCGGCCGGGCTGGTCGGCACGGACGCCTTACCGACCGGACCAGCCGGGCTGGTCGGCACGGACGCCTTACCGACGGGACCGGATGGCGGGCTGTTCGGGGTACGGTCCGACGGCGGCGAGCCAGCCGTCGGGATCGGGGGCTGCGCCCGGAACAGCTGCGCGTCGGGCACCGGGATCCGCCCGGTCGCCGGCTTCGCCGGCGGTTGGTTGTTACCACCTCCGGCAGCCTCGTCCGGACGGTAGTGTGAATCTTCCCTCCCCACGGACCCCCTCCTCCCCCACCGGGAACCGGCCTGGGTGACACTACTTCGGTCCGAAGACTATGCGGCGGCCGGAGTCGGTGGGTGGGCATTCGCCTGTCCTGGTGAGGCCGCCGGTTCCGTCAAGCCAGCGTGGGCAGACGAGGGAGCGTGGGAAATGGATTTCGACGTCACGGTTGAGATCCCCAAGGGTCACCGCAACAAATACGAGGTGGACCACGTGACCGGCCGGATCCGGCTGGACCGCACCCTCTTCACCTCCACGCAGTATCCAGCCGACTACGGCTTCATCGAGGGCACCCTGGGCGAGGACGGCGACCCGCTGGACGCCCTGGTGCTGGTGCCCGAGCCGACCTTCCCGGGCTGCCTGATCCGGTGCCGCACCATCGGCATGTTCCGGATGACGGACGAGAAGGGCGGCGACGACAAGGTCCTCTGCGTCCCCTACGAGGACCCGCGGCAGGAGCACCTGCGCGACATCCACCACCTCGGTGAATTCGACCGGCTGGAGATCCAGCACTTCTTCGAGGTGTACAAGGACCTGGAGCCGGGCAAGTCGGTCGAGGGCGCCACCTGGGTGGGGCGTACCGAGGCCGAGGCCGAGATCCGGGCGTCGTTCCAGCGGGCCAAGGACGCCGAGGAGCACGGCGAGTCCGCACACTGACCCGCACCTCCCGACGGGCCCGGGGACCGCTCAGCCGAGCAGTCCGCGGGCCCGTTCGTACAGGCCGAGCACCGCGCAGGCGATCGGCACCACGGAGACCACCAGGACGGTGTCGGTGAGGTCGGCGACCCGACCGACGTACGGGGAGACCGGGCGGCGGGCGTACGTGGTGCCGCCGGCCACCACCAGCATGGCGACCAGCAGCCCGCCGACCGCCAGCACTAGCTGGCCCGTCGGGTCGGCGTCCCGGGCGAGCACCCCGCCGAGGACCGCGTACCCGGCCAGCCCGGCGAGCACGGGTGGCATCCGGTGCCGCACCGCCACGAAGAGCCGGGCGCGGAGCAGCAGCACCGCCGAGGTGACCGCGACCAGCAGCCGACCGGCCACGCCGCCGGTGACGCCGAGCAGAACCGCGGCGGCCACCGCGAGCACGGCGTGCCCGATCAGCATTCCGGTCAACATCTCCTCGGTACGGGCCACGGCCGCGTACACCCGGCCCCGGTCCGGCAGGTCGCGGGCCTGGTCCGGATCGTCCTGGGTGCCAGTGGGCAGGGTGATCGGTGGCAGTGGAACCTTGCCCAGCCGGATGGCCAGCAGCGGGATCGCCCCGATCGCGAAGGCCAGTACGCAGAGCAGGACGGCAGCCGTGCCGGCCGGACCCAGCAGCAGGCCGCCGAGGGCGGCCGGCCCGCCGGCGGCGCCCACCACCACACCGGCCACGAAGATCCGCAGCCGGGTGGCCACCCCGAACAGCCCGAGCACCGACACCAGCAGCAGCGCCACCGCGCCGGCCAGCAGCTCTGCCGCGCCGATCCAGCGCAGCGGGCCGAACGGCCCGACCGGGTCGCCCGAGCTGACGGCCAGTGCACCGGCCACCGCGCCGTACGGCAACGCGTAACCGCCGAGGACCGCCCCGGCCGGACCGTCGCCCTGAGCCCGCGAAAGCACGGTGCCGGCCAGCACCAACAGCACCGCCACCAGGGTCGCGGCCAGCCAGCCGGTGGCCTGGCCCGGCCCGCCGGCGAGCAGGGCGAGCAGGCCGACGGCGAGCGGCACGCCGGCGCCGGCGAGAGCGGCTGCCCGGGTGGCACCGGGTGACCAGGCACCGCCGCGCCGGCGCGCAGCGTCCGCGATGGCCTCCACCACGTCGTCGTACTCCAGCTCGGGCCACTCGGCGTGGGCGGGCACTAGGTGCAGCACCTCGCCGTCGCGGACACCCTGGGCGAGCAGTGCCTGCCCGGTCGTCAGCACGCTGCCGTCGGCCCGCCGCAGCACCCAGCCGCCGTGCCGCTCCCCGTCGTCGGCGAGCCCCTCGCCGGCGTGCCGCAGCACCTCGGGCAACAGCTCGGTGAGCGGGACCTGCTCCGGCAGGGCCACGTCCACCCGCCGCTGGGGGGCGCTGACGGTGACCCGGGCCAGCCCGGTTGTCATCGACTGATCTCCATATCGGTCGGGGTGACGGCTGCGCGGACGAGAGGACTTTACCTACCATGAGCCAGGCTCGGGTTACCGTGCGCTGTCAGGAGGTCGAGTGTCCACTGTCGTCATCCGGCGGCCGGCACGGCGCCCAGCGCCGGACATTCCGGTCGGTGAGCTGCCGGTCCAGGCGCCTCCGGAGATCCCGCCCGTTACCGGTGGACGCTGGCACCAGATGCTGATGGTGCTGCCGATGCTCGGCGGCACGGTCGCGATGGCGATGATGTTCGGCCGGGGCGGCGGCGCGTACTCGTACGTGGTCGGCGGCATGTTCGGCCTCTCCTCGCTGGCGATGCTGGCGACCTCCTGGGGCAGCGCCTCGGGCACCCCGAAGAAGTCCGAGATGACGGCGGCCCGCCGGGAGTACCTGCGGCACCTGAGCACGCTGCGGCGGCAGGTCCGACAGACCGCGACGCGGCAGCGCGCCGGCCTGTACTACCGGCACCCGGATCCGGCGCTGCTCTGGTCGACGGTGGACAGCCACCGGGTCTGGGAGCGGCGCCCAACCGATCCGGACTTCGCGGTGGTCCGGGTCGCCGTCGGGCCGCAGACCCTGGCCACCCCGTTGGTCCCGCCGGTCACCCGCCCGCTCGATGAGCTGGAGCCGATGACCGCGGGGGCGCTGCGCCGCTTTCTGGACGCGTACTCGGTGGTGCCCGACCTGCCGGTGGCCCTGTCGCTGCGCAGCTTCGCCCGGGTCTTCGTCCGGGGTACGCCGGCCGGTCCAACCGGTTCGCCGGCCGCGCAGGCGCTGGTCCGGGCGATGCTGACCCAACTCGCGGTGTTCCACGCCCCGGACGAGCTGCTCATCGCGGTCTGCGCCGGGCCGGAACGGCGAAACGTCTGGGAGTGGATCAAGTGGCTGCCGCACGCCCGGCACCCGACCCGCGGCGACGCCCTCGGCCCGGTGCGGTTGGTGACCAGCTCGGCGGTGGAGCTGGAGCGCCTGCTCGACGAGGTGCTGGCCAGCCGGTCCCGGTTCAGCGCGGCCGGGCCGGCCACCGACGGGCCGCACCTGGTCGTCGTGCTGGACGGCGGCGACCTCACCGGCGCCACCGAGCTGATCGGGGACGGCGGCATCGACGCGGTCACCCTGATCGACCTGGACACCCCGCCACCGCGCCTGCTCGACCGCTTCGCGCTGCTGCTGGAACTGCGCCGCGGCCGGCTGCACTCACACTCGGCGGACGGACCCGCCGAGGTCGGCACCGCCGACGCGCTGGCGATCGCCGAGGCCGAGGCGGTGGCGCGCCGGCTGGCCCCGCTGCGGCTGGCCGCCGCCACTCGGGGCGCGGACGCGGCACCCGGTGCCGAGCCGGGCCTGCCAGAGCTGCTCGGCCTCGGCGACCCGGAGGGTTTCACCGCCGAGCAGGGCTGGGCCCCGCGGTCGGCGCGTGAGCGGCTGCGCGCGCCCATCGGCGTCGGCGTGGACGGCGGCGCGGTCGAACTGGATCTGAAGGAGTCGGCGCAGGACGGCATGGGCCCGCACGGCCTGCTCATCGGCGCGACCGGCTCCGGCAAATCCGAGCTGCTGCGTACGCTGGTGCTCGGGTTGGCCGCCACCCACTCCTCCGAGCAGCTCAACTTCGTGCTGGTCGACTTCAAGGGTGGGGCCACCTTCGCCTCGTTCGACCGGCTCCCGCACACCGCCGCCGTGATCACCAACCTGGCCGACGCGCTGCCCCTCGTCGACCGCATGGTCGACGCGATCAACGGTGAGCTGGTCCGCCGGCAGGAGTTGCTGCGCCGGGCCGGTAACTTCGCCAGCCTGCGCGACTACGAGCGGGCCCGGTCAGCGGGCAGCCCGCTGGCCCCGCTGCCGTCGCTGCTGCTGATCTGCGACGAGTTCTCCGAACTGCTGTCGGCCAAGCCCGACTTCATCGACCTGTTCGTCCAGATCGGCCGGCTGGGCCGGTCGCTCGGCGTGCACCTGCTGCTGGCCAGCCAACGGCTGGAGGAGGGGCGGCTGCGGGGGCTCGACACCCACCTGTCGTACCGGATCGGGCTGCGGACCTTCTCCACGCTGGAGTCCCGGACGGTGCTCGGGGTGCCGGACGCGCACGAGCTGCCCCGCTCGCCGGGCCACGGTTACCTGCGCTTCGGCACCGAGCCACTGCTGCGCTTCAAGGCCGCGTACGTCTCGGGGCCGGTCCGCCGGCGCGGCCCGGCGGCCGGTGCGGCCACTCCCGGCCGTCCCCGCCTGCTCGCCTTCTCCACCCACTTCACGCCCGCCCCGCAACCGCCCGCCCCACCCGTCGCCGAGCAGGACGAGGACGACGGCCGGGAAACCCTGCTGGACCTGCTGGTCGGCCGGCTCACCGGACAGGGACCGCCGGCGCACCAGGTGTGGCTGCCGCCGCTGGACGGTGCGCCCGCCCTGGACGAGCTGGTCGGTCCGCTCACGGTGGACCCGGTCCGGGGGCTCACCTTCGGCAACCCGGAACTGCACGGGGCGCTACAGGTACCGGTGGCGGTGGTCGACCGGCCGTACGAGCAGCGTCGTGACCTGTTCTGGCTGGCGCTGGACGGCGCGGCCGGCCACGTCGCGGTCGTCGGCGGTACGCAGAGCGGCAAGTCCACCGCGCTGCGTACGCTGATCTGCGCGTTGGCGCTCACCCACACCCCGGCCGAGGCGCAGGTCTACTGCCTCGACTTCGGCGGCGGCGGGCTGGCCGCGGTGCGGGACCTGCCACACGTCGGCGGAGTCACCGGGCGGGCCGACCCCACGGGCGTACGGCGCACCGTGGGCGAGATGGCCACCCTGCTGGCCGACCGGGAACGTACCTTCGCCGAACTCGGGCTGGAGTCGATGGCCGCCTGGCGGCAGCGGCGCGCTGCCCAGGTCACCGCCGGTGAGCCCGGGACCGACCCGTTCGGCGACGTCTTCCTCGTCATCGACGGGTGGGCGACCCTGCGCGGCGAATACGACGACCTGGAACCGCTGATCACCGACCTCGCCACCCGGGGCCTGTCGTACGGCGTGCACGTGGTGGCGACCGCGGTGCGCTGGTTGGACTTCCGGCCGGCCATCCGGGACCTCTTCGGCTCCCGGCTGGAGCTGCGTCTCGGTGACCCGTCGGACTCGCTGGTCGCCCGGCGCGCGGCGGCCGACGTGCCGGAGCAGACACCGGGACGTGGCATCACCTCGGAGAGCCTGCATTTCCTCGTCGCGCTGCCGCAGCTCGCCGGCTCGGACACCGCCGGTCTGGTCAAGCAGGCGACCGCGGCCTGGTCCGGACCGGCCGCGCCCCGGGTGCGACTGCTCCCGGCGGTGCTGCCGTACGCCGATCTCGACCTCGACGCCACCACCGGGCTGCGGATCCCGGTCGGGGTCGCCGAGGCGGACCTGCGCCCGGTCGTCCTCGACTTCACCACCGAGCCGCACTTCGTCGTCTACGGCGACGCCGAGTGCGGCAAGTCGTCTTTCCTGCGTGCCCTGGCCACCTCGATCATCAGCCGGTTCACCCCGGAGCAGGCCCGGTTGATCCTGGTGGACTACCGGCGCAGCCTGCTCGGCGCCATCGAGACACCCCACCTGATCGGGTACGGCACCGCCGCCGCGCACACCGCCGACCTGGTCGAGTCGGCCGCCGGCTACATGCAGGGCCGGATCCCGGGCCCGGAGGTCGGCCCGGCGCAGCTGCGCGACCGGTCGTGGTGGTCCGGTCCGGAACTGTTCGTGCTGGTCGACGACTACGACCTGGTCGCCAGTGGGCCGTCGAACCCGCTGCGGGCGCTGGAAGAGCACCTGCCGCACGCCCGCGACGTCGGGCTGCACCTGGTGCTGGTCCGACGCTCCGGCGGTGCCGGCCGCGCCCAGTACGAGCCCGTCGTGCAGCGGCTCCGCGAACTGTCCACCTCGGGCCTGGTGATGTCCGGCAGCCCGGAGGAGGGCGCGTTGGTCGGTCCGGTCCGGCCCGGGCCGCTGCCGCCCGGGCGCGGCCGGCTGTTCACCCGACGCGAGGGCGTACGCCTGGTCCAGTTGGCCCACCTGCCACCACAGTGACGCCGAGTCCACGGAACGTCCCTAGAAGCGGGACGGAACCGGTAATCTCCGATCGTCATGTGTCCTGCGACGAATGGCTGAGAATGTGACCAGGGTGCGGCACGGCGGTCCGCCAGGGCCCCGAGGGTTGGCGCACCGGGCGCTGCTCGCGGCGGCCGCTGCCGTGCTGTCGGCTGCCGTCGCGGTCGTTCCCGCTGCCGCCGTGCCGGTCTCCCCAGCCGCCCTCGGCGTCCCCGTGGCGTACGCGCCCGGGGACGTGACGGACCGCGCCGACCAGGTCCGCGACGAGCAGTGGCAACTCGACAAACTGGGCGCGAAGGCCGCGTGGCGTACCTCGACCGGGCGTGGCGTGGTGGTCGCCGTCATCGACTCCGGGGTGGACGGTTCCCACCCGGACCTGGTGGGTCAGGTGCTGCCCGGGCTCGACCTGGTCAGCCCCGGTGGGGCGGCCGAGCCGGATCCGGTCGGCCACGGCACGACGGTGGCCGGCCTGATCGCGGGGCGTAACGACGACCGTCAGGGCGTGGTGGGGCTCGCCCCGGACGCCCGGATCCTGCCCGTGCGGGTTCTCGACGAGGAGAACCGCTACGACGACGCGCTGATCGTGGCCCAGGGTGTGCGGTGGGCGGTCGACAACGGCGCCCAGGTGATCAACCTGTCCCTCGGCGGCAGCGGCGACAGCGCCGCCCTGGCGGCGGCCATCGACTACGCCTTCGCCCGCGACGTGGTGGTGATCGCCTGCACCGGTAACCTCGCCACCTCGCCCGACGCCAAGGTGTGGTACCCGGCCCGGGAGCCGGGCGTGATCGCGGTCTCCGGTCTGGAACGCAACAGCGACAACCTGTGGAGCGGCGCGATCACCGGCCGCGCCACCATCCTCACCGCTCCCGCCAGCGGTCTCGTCGGTGCTCGCCCGCCCAGCGGGTACTGGCGGGTGCAGGGCACCAGCTTCGCGGCGCCCCTGGTCGCCGCCACCGCGGCCCTGATCCGGGCCCGCTATCCGCAGTTGTCCGCAGGCGACGTGGTGAACCGGCTGCTGGCCACCGCCAAGGACATCGGCCCCACCGGCCGGGACGACCGGTTCGGCTACGGCCTGGTCGACCCGGTCGCGGCGCTGACCGCGGACGTGCCGCTAGTGCACGACAACCCGCTGGACGACAACGACTCGCCGGGCGTGACCGGGTTCGGCCCGGCACCCGGCTCGGCGCAGGTGAACGACCCCGACGCCGAACAGCTCGGCCTGACCGGACAACAGCAGGAGACCCGGTGGCGGGCACGGGCTGCCGGGGTTCAGGACGACACCGCGACGGAGCGGCTCTGGGTCGGCTCGGCGATCCTCGTCGCCCTGCTCACCGGGGCGGCGCTGATGGTGCGTCGGTTCCGGCAGTCGCACCGCTGACCGGCCTCGTCGCCCCGCCGCCGTGGCCCCCGGTCCGCTTGCTCAACTCCCCGATCTGCACCGGCCGGCCGCTGCGTCCGGGCCACCCACCGCACCGGCTGACCCGCCCGCTCCCTGAGTGACGCTGACGGTCAGGTGCACTCACCGGTGCCGACGCCGCGGGTCCGCTCGGCACCGGCCAGCGCCACCGGGCGGGCCTCGGCTGCCGTCACCGCGAAGCCGGTGTTCGGGTCGTCGGCCGCCGCCGCGAAGATCACCCCGAGCACCAGGCCGTTGGCGGAGACCAGCGGCCCGCCGGAGTTGCCGCTGCGCACCAACGCCCGGATCGTGTAGATCTCCCGGGTGACGTTCCCCGAGGAGTAGATGTCCGGCCCGGTGATCCGGTCGACGTCGCGGACCCGCGCCGACTGGGCGTTGTACGGCCCGTCCAGCGGGAAGCCGAGCACGATGGCGTCCGCGCCGGTCGCCGCGTTGCCGGCGGCGAACCGCATCGACGGGCCGGGCAGCCCGGGTACGTACAGCACGGCCAGGTCCCGGTCCGGGTCGTAGACGACGACCTCTCCCTCGTACCGGTCGCCGCGCATCTCCACCGCGACCGTGCGGGTGCCGGCGACCACGTGCGCGTTGGTCATCACCCGGTCGTCGGCGTACACAAAGCCGGAGCCCTCGATCCGCCGGGAACAGCTCGGGGCCGAGCCGAGCACCTTGACCACCGAGCGCTGGCCGTTGGTCACCACCTCGGAGCCGGCGAGCGCCGGGTCGGGCGGCTCGACCTGCCGGGCCTGGGTACGCCGGAGACCGTCGAAGACGTCCGGGAAGCCGTTGGTGTCGACGGTGTCCCGCAGCGCGGTGGACAACTGCTGGGCCTGATGGGGCAGCACCCGGTCGACCACGTTGAGCAACGCGCTGCTGCGTACGGAGGCGGCGAGCCAGGGCAGCGAGGAGGAGCCGAGCGGCACTGCGACCAGCCAGGCGACCAGGAGCACCGCGAAGAGCGAGACGAAAGCGCCGCCGACGTCGTCGACCCGCCGACCCACGTCACTGGCGATGGTGCGCCGCAGGTGGGAACCGAGCCAGCCGGCGAGTGCCTGGCCGACCACGGCCAGGCCGAAGATGGCGACCAGGGAGATCAGCACCCGGGTGCCGCTGTCGACGAACTGCTGGGCGAACATCGGCCCGACCTGGAGACCGATCAGGGCACCGAGGAAGAACCCGGAGAACGACAGCACCCCGATCACGAACCCCTGTCGGTATCCGCTGATCGCGAACACCAGCATGAGCAACAGCAGGACGAGATCCACGGCCGACACCGCTCAAGAGTACGGGCCACAGGCTCGCGGGAGGACGATCGCTTGCGGAAGGTGACCGTTTGATCAGCGCACAGCGCTCTCGTCGACCTCGTCGGTGCCGGCCGACGGTGCGGGCGACGCCCCGGTCGGCGGAAGATCGATCACGCGGTCGCGGGGCCACGGCCGGCTCCAGCCGCCCATCTCCAGCAGCGCGGCCAGCACCCCGGCGGTGAAGCCCCAGACGAGCATCCCGCGGACGGAGAACGCGGGCCCGATCCAGCCGCTCGAATGGCGTACCCGCACCCGGTTGGCCGGGTCGACCAGTTCGGCGATCGGCAGCCGGGCGACGTGCGCCACCTCGGCCGGCTCCCGGGGGTGCACCGGGTGCGGCGCGTGCCACCAGGCGAGCACCGGGGTCACCACGAAGTCGCTGACCGGAATCCACAGCCGCGGCAGCTGCGCCAGGACGGTGACGCTGACCGGGTCGAGACCGACCTCCTCGTTCGCCTCGCGCAGCGCGGTCGCGGCGGCGTCGGCGTCCTCCGGGTCGGCGGCCCCACCGGGGAACGCCGGCTGGCCGGCATGGTTGCGCAGGGTTGCCGCCCGCTGGAGGACCAGCACGTCCGGCCCGGTGCCCGCGTCCTCACCGAGCAGCACCAGCACGGCACTCTCCCGGCCGCCGCTCTCCGGCGTGAGCAGTTGGGTGAAGTCTTCGGTACGCGCGGTGCCGAGCCGGTCCAGCAGCGGCTCGATCCAGCCCGGCGGTCGGCTCACGCCGTCACCTCGCTTCGCTCGGCACCGGCCTGAGCCCGCCCAGCACTGCGCTGATGGTTCGCTCGCTGGTGCTCGCTCACACCGGCACCGAGAGGCCGAGGTGCTGCTGGACGAGTTCGGCGAGCCGGGCGTCGTCGAGCGCGCCGGAGGTGTCGATGTGCCGGATCCGGCCGTCGGCGTCCACGAAGATGGTCAGCGGGAAGGCCTTGCGGCGCAGTGCCCGCTGCAACGCCTCGCCCTGGTCCACCAGCATCGGGAACCGTACGCCGAAATCCTCGCCGATGGACTGGGCAGCGCCACGGCTGTCCTGGCTGTTCACCCCGATCACCCGCAGCTGCCCCTCGGCGCGCTCGCTGAGCCGCTGGAAGGCGGGCAGCTCCTTGCGGCAGGGCGGGCACCAGGAGGCCCAGATGTTGACCACGGCCGGCCCGCGTACCTCCCGCAGGGCGACCGGGGCGCCGCCGGTGAAGCAGGTGAGGGTCAGCTCGGGCAGCAGATCGCTGCCGGCGGCTCCCTCCACCGCGCTGCCGCCGCCGGAGCCGTCCGGGGCGGCGGTGAGGGCGGCGCAGTCCTGGAACGGCGACGGCCGGCCGGCCACCGCGTTCTGCTGGTTGGGCGTGGGCGCCTCGGTCTCGGCGGTGCATGCCGTGGTGACCAGCAGCAGCAGCGGTACGGACAGCAGCGCGAGCCGACGGATCACGGCACCTCCGCCCGGACCGCCTGCGCCGGCACCAGCTCCGGGTCTACCCCGGCGGCTGCCGCGAGGTCGCGGGCCCGAGGGCCCTTGAGCAGCTTGGCCGCCACGGCCGGCTCGGTCGGCCCGGTGCCGTACGACGGGCAGAGCTTGGTCAGCGTGCACGCCCCGCAGGCGGGCTTGCGGGCGTGGCAGACCCGACGGCCGTGGAAGATGATCCGGTGCGAGAGCATGGTCCAGTCCCGCTTGGGGAACATCGCCCCGATCTCGTGCTCGATCTTGACCGGGTCGGTCTCGGTGGTCAGCCGCCAGCGCTGCACCAGCCGCTGGAAGTGCGTGTCGACGGTGATCCCGGGCACGTCGAAGGCGTTGCCGAGGATGACGTTGGCGGTCTTGCGACCGATCCCGGGCAGCGCCACCAGGTCAGCCAACCGGCCGGGGACCTGGCCGCCGTAGCGCTCGACGAGGGCCTGGCCCAGCTGGATCAGTGAGTTGGTCTTGTTGCGGTAGAAACCGGTGGGCCGGATCAACTCCTCCATCTCGCCCCGGTCCGCCCCGGCGTAGTCGGCGGCGGTCGGGTAGCGGGCGAAGAGTTTCGGAGTGACCTCGTTGACCTTCTTGTCCGTGCACTGGGCCGAGAGGATGGTGGCGACGGCCAGTTCCAGCGGGTTGGTGTGGTCGAGTTCACAGTGCGCGTCGGGATGCGTCTCGGCCAGCGCGCGGCCGATCCGGCGCGCGCGACGGGTCCGCCCGAGGTCGGTCTCGGTGGCACTTCTGGTCACGACGGCCAGCCTACGTCGCCGGGCCGACTCTTCCGCCCGCCCACGCGTCCGGACCGGGATCAGTCCCGGTCCGGCGGGCTGATCTTCCCAGCGTCGGTGAACTGGGCGCCACTGTCCGGGAAGTCGAGCTTGGTGAGGTCCCGGAGCAACCCGAGACCGCGGTCGTCGGGATCCATCGTCGGCTTGCGGTTTCCGTCCATGTACGTGGAGGTGAAGGAGCCGCCGCCCCAGCTGCCGTCCGGCTTGAGCGACACCTTCAGCACCCCGCCCCAGCCGAGGCGGCCGGTGTTGCTCAGCGAGTTGCCGCCACCGGCGAAGTTGCCCAGGCTGTACGCGATCAGCCGACCCTTGTAGAACTCCATGCCGCGCAGCACGTGCGGACCGTGGCCGACGACCAGGTCGGCACCGGAGTCGATCATCGCCCGGGAGAACTTGATCGGGTCGCCCCGGTTCTCGCCGAGGAACATCTCGGTGCCCGGCCGTACCCGCGTCATCTCCGACCCCTCGGCCCCCATGTGCACCTGCACCACGACGATGTCGGCCTGGCCGGCAGCCTTCTCGATCACCTTCTTCGCGGCCGGAATGTCGACCAGGCTGTTCGACCAGCGGTACGACGAGAAGCCGGCGACCGCCACCTTGACGCCCTTGACGTCGACCACGGTGATCTGGTCGGGCGCGCCGGTGTGCGCGAGGCCGTGCTCCTCCAGCGCCTTCTGGGTGTTCTCGTACCCCTTCGGCCCGAAGTCGTAGCCATGGTTGTTGGCCTGGTTGAGCAGGTCGAAGCCGGCGTCGGCGAGATGCGCGGCGTACTCGGGCGGGGCCCGGAACTGGAAGCAGCGGGTGGAGTTGGCCCCGCACTTGCCGGTGCCGGTGTCCACGGTCAGCGGCTCTTCCAGGTTGCCCATCACCAGATCGGCGGCGAGCGCCTTCTTGACCGAGTTGAAGAAGCCCTTGCCGCCGTTGGGCGGCATCCGGTTGGGCGCCATGGCCATGACGATGTCGCCGGTGGCGGAGAGGGAGATCGTCTTGACCTCTGGGGCCTTCGACTCGACCGGTGCGCCGGTGCCACCGCCACCCGTGCCGGGTTGCCAGATCGGCCGGTCGCCGGGGTCGGCGCAGCCGGCGAGGAGGAGGGCGACGAGCAGCGCACCGAGCGCGGCCACGGTACGGCGGCGCGGCCGGGCCACGGCGTGGCGATGCCGCGGGGCCACGGTGTGGCGATGCCGCAGGGCCATGGTGTGGCGGTGCGGCCGGGACGCAAGGGGGGCGGCAGCATACATCGTGGGCGACCCTACCGGGCAGGTAGCGCTGCCACGACGGCCGATCGGGTGGGGAGTTTCAGCCCGGGAGCCGATCCGACCATGGCACGGTGTCGGTCCCGACCGCCAGCACGGCGGCGTGCACCGCCCGGGCCAGCGGCGCGCCCCAGGTGGAGCGCGGGCCGCCGTAGGCACCGGCCGGTCCGTCCGGCGGGCAGAGGACGGTCACGGCATCGGTCGGGGTGCCGGTGCCGGGCAGCCCCAGCTCCGCGATGGCCTGGGACTTCGCCTCGGTGGCCGTGGCCACCGCGTTGACCAGCGCCGCGTCGCCGAGCCGGGCCGGGACGTAGGCCACGATGTTGACGGTGCCGACCCGCTGCGCCGGTGCCGCCACGGCGGGCGCCGCCGCAGGAATCGGGATGCCCAGGCCGACGGTGGCCCAGACCTGCACGCCGGTGTCGGTCCGCGTCACCACCTCGCCGACGTCGACCCCGGTCAGCAGGCCCACCCCGGGCCCGTCGAGGCCGAGCCGGCGGGCCAGCTCGGCCAGGTGGTCGGCGGGGTCGTCCCGGTCGTACGACATCGGCACGGTCGCGTTCAGCACCCACCGCCGTACGCCGATCCCCCCGCCCAGCGGCGCGGTGCTGACCGCCCGCAGGGGGCGCCCCGCACGCCACACGAGCAGCGGAATGTCCCGCCCGTCCTCGTGGCGGCCGGTCAGCAGCGGCTCACTCAGCACGCCGTGACCCTACGGCCGGCGTCCGGGCCGCCGGCATCCACCCGGGCGGTCGCGGGATCTTACTGGGTGACCACGACGGGCGCGTTACGTCGACCGATCAAGATTCCAGGGGTGCACCTCTGATTCCTGCTCACGTGCGCCTAGACTGGTCGGCGCGCGAGGGATCAGCGGACGGCGGACCCGGCCGAGCAGACGGCACGCGCAACCGGAGGTGCGCGATGGACGAGGTACTGGCCCGCAGCGGGATCTTCCAGGGAGTAGACCCGGAGGCTGCCGAGGCGCTCGCCAAGGAGATGGAGACGATCGAGGTCCGCAAGGGCGAGGTCGTCTTCAACGAGGGCGAGCCCGGCGACAGTCTCTACATCCTGCTGTCCGGCAAGATCAAAGTTGGGCGCCGGGCGGCGGATGGCCGGCAGAACCTGATCGCGGTGATGGGCCCGTCGGACATGGTCGGCGAGCTGTCGCTGTTCGACCCGGGCCCGCGTACGGCCACGGCCACCGCGGTCACCGACAGCCGCCTGGCCCGACTGCGCAAGCAGGCCCTGCGACCGTGGCTGAACAACCGGCCCGAGATCGCCGAGCAGCTGCTGCGGGTGCTGGCCCGCCGGCTGCGCCGGACCAATGACGCGCTGGCCGACCTGATCTTCACCGACGTGCCCGGCCGGGTCGCCAAGAACCTGCTCCAGATGGCCGGCCGCTTCGGCACCCGCGACGGCGGCGTACTGCGGGTCACGCACGACCTCACCCAGGAAGAGATCGCCCAGCTCGTCGGCGCCTCCCGGGAGACGGTCAACAAGGCCCTCGCGGACTTCGCCTCGCGCGGCTGGCTCCGCCTGGACGGCAAGAGCATCATCATCCTCGACCCGGAGCGTCTGGCCCGCCGCGCGCGGGTCTGACACCCGCCCCGCCGGTCCCACCCGGCCCTCGGCTGCGCCACACCGCCCGGCCCGCCACGCGCGGACCGGGCGGTGTCGTCTCCGGGTCGACGGCGACCCCGTCCCCATTCGGAGCAGCCCGTGCTCCGGCTTCGGTCTGCCTGGCGCAGAATCACTGGACGGGAGCACCGGCGACTGGGAACGCTGGGCCGATGCCCGAACGCGTCGCCGTCCTCTCCGACATCCACGGCGTACTGCCGGCGCTGGAAGCCGTCCTGGCCGAGCCGGAAGTGACCGCAGCCGACCTGATCGTGCTCACCGGCGACCTCGCGGCCGGACCGCAGCCGGTCGAGGTACTGGACCTGCTCGCCTCCCTGGGCGACCGGGCCCGTTGGGTCCGGGGCAACGCCGACCGGGAACTGGTCGAGGCACGGGCCGGCCGCCCGTCCCCGATCGACGTGTCGAACTGGGCAGCCGGGCGGCTACGGGAGGACCAGGTCGCGCGGCTGGCCGCACTGCCGCTGGCCGTCCAGCTGCCCGTGACCGGTCTCGGCGAGGTGTTGTTCTGCCATGCGACACCCCGCGACGATGAGGAGGTCGTGCTGGTCGACTCCAGGCTCGACCGCTGGGCCGAGGTCTTCGCCGGCCTGCCGCCCGAGGTCGGCACGGTGGTCTGCGGGCACACCCACATGCCCTTCACCCGGCTGGTCGACCGCCGGCTGGTGGTCAACCCGGGCAGCGTCGGCATGCCCTACGGCGGCGCGGGTGCCTGGTGGGCGCTGCTCGGCCCCGGCGTCCAGCTTCGCCGGACGGCGTACGACGTCGACGCGGCCTGCGCCCGGGTGTCCGCCGCGTCCGGCTTCCCGGACGCCGCCGCCTGGGCCGACGAGTACCTGCGTTCCCGTAACAGCGATGTGGACGCCCTGGTCGCCTTCGGCCCGCGCGACGGGCGCTGACCCCTCGCCACCTGCCCCACGTACCCGCACGGAATAAAAGTCAGTCTTGACTGTTTGTTTCCCGGCCGGCACGCTGAGCCGGTGCCCACCACATCGACCCGTGTCCCTCAACAGGAGCGCAGCCGTGCCACCCAGGCCCGACTGCTGGAGGCGACCGTCGACTGCCTGGTCGAGCACGGCTGGTCCGGCACCACCACCACCGTCGTGGCGGCCCGGGCCGGCGTCTCCCGGGGTGCCCAGCTGCACCACTACCCGACCCGGACCGCCCTGGTCACCGCGGCCGTGGTCCACCTCACCGAGCGCCGGGCGGCCGAGCTGCGCGCCGAGGCCGACGCGCTGCCGGCCGGCTCCCGTCGGCTGGACCGGGTGGTCGACCTGCTCGCCGCCGCCTTCACCGGCCCGCTCTTCGTCGCGGCCCTGGAACTGTGGGTGGCCGCCCGCACCGACGCCGAACTGCGCGCCGCCCTGCTGCCCCTCGAAGCCCGGGTCGGCCGGGAGATGCACCGGCTGACCGTCGAGCTGCTCGGCGTGGACGAGCGCCGGCCGGGCGTACGCGAGGCGGTGCAGGCCACCCTCGACCTGCTTCGCGGGCTCGGCGTGGCCAACCTGCTCAGTGACGATTCGGCCCGCCGGGCCGCCCTGCTACACGCCTGGAAACGCCAGCTGGCCACCCTGCTCACCCCGGCGGACGCCCCGCCGGGAAGCGCCCCAGCCGACCGATCGCCGGGGAGCGAGCGGCGCTGACCCCCTGACCGGTTCACCCCACCCGGAGGCACCATGGTCGACCTGGCCGCACTGCTCACGGATCTGGCCGCCGAGTCCGAGCAGCTCGACGCGCTCGTCGCGGGGCTGCCACCGCAGGAGTGGGACCACCCGACACCGGCACCGGGCTGGACGATCGCCCACCAGATCGCCCACCTCGCCTGGACCGATCATGTGGCCCAGCTCGCCGCGACCGACGCCGAGGCGTTCTACGCCACCGTCACCTCCACGCCGGACCCGTCCCGGCTGGTCGACGCCGGCGCGGAGTCGTTCCTCGCCCCGCCCGCCGCGTTGCTGGCCCGGTGGCGGGCCGGCCGGTCGGCGCTCGGAGCGGCCCTCGCCGCCGCCCCGGCGGGAGAGAAGCTGCCCTGGTACGGCACCCGGATGTCGCCCGCCTCGATGGCCACCGCGCGGATCATGGAGACCTGGGCGCACGGCGAGGACATCGCCGACGCACTCGGCGTCTCCCGGCCCGCGACCGGCCGGCTGCGGCACGTCGCGTACCTGGGCTTCCGTACCCTCGGGCACAGCTTCGCCGCCCACGGCCGGGCGGTGCCGACGACGCCGGTCCGGGTCGAGCTGGTGGCACCGGCCGGTGCCGGCGAGACCTGGGCCTTCGGCCCGGCGGACGCGGCCGACCGGGTGACCGGTCCGGCGCTCGACTTCTGCCGGCTGGTGACCCAGCGCCGGCACCGCGCCGATCTGGCCCTGGTCGCCACCGGGCCGGTCGCCGACGAGTGGCTGGACGTGGCACAGGCGTTCGCCGGCCCACCCGGCACCGGCCGCACCCCAGGGTCCGTCGCAGGCAGCGGTGACGACAGCGCCAGGACGCTGGCATGAGCGAGGTGCTGCGGGTCGGGAACGCCTCCGGCTTCTACGGCGACCGGTTCTCCGCGTGGCGGGAGATGCTCGACGGCGGCGAGCTGGACGTGCTGACCGGGGACTACCTGGCCGAGCTCACGATGCTGATCCTCGGCCGGGACCGGATGCGCGATCCCGGTCTGGGCTACGCGAAGACCTTCCTCCGGCAACTGGAGGGTTGCCTGGGCACCGCGCTCGACCGCGGGGTCGCGCTGGTCACCAATGCCGGCGGGCTCAACCCGGCCGGGCTGGCCGCCGCGATCCGCGCACTCGCCGACCGGCTCGGCCTCTCCGTCCGGATCGGGTACGTCGAAGGCGACGCGCTGGCCCGACCGGACGCGCTGACCGCGAACGCGTACCTCGGTGCGTTCGGCATCGCCGCCTGCCTCGACGCCGGGGCGGACGTGGTGGTCACCGGCCGGGTGACCGACGCCTCCCTGGTCGTCGGGCCGGCGATCGCCCGCTTCGGCTGGGGACGCGAGGACCTGGACGCGCTGGCCGGCGCCACCGTGGCCGGTCACCTGATCGAGTGCGGGGCGCAGGTCACCGGCGGCAACTTCAGCTTCTTCACCGAGCTGCCCGACGGCGGGCACCGGCCGGGCTTCCCCATCGCCGAGGTCCACCCGGACGGCTCGTCGGTGCTCACCAAGCACGCCGGCACCGGCGGCGCGGTCACCGTCGAGACGGTCACCGCCCAACTGCTGTACGAGGTGGGCGGGCCGGCGTACCTCGGGCCGGATGTGGTGACCCGGCTGGACACGGTGGTGCTGGGCCAGGACGGGCCGGACCGGGTACGCGTCTCCGGCGTCCGGGGTACGCCCCCGCCGGACGCGTTCAAGGTCGGCGTCAACAACCTGGGCGGCTTCCGCAACTCGATGACGTTCGTGCTCTGCGGGCTGGACATTCCGGCCAAGGCGGCGCTGGTCCGAGCTCAACTGGAGGAGGCGGTCGGCAAGGAGGGGCTGGAGTTCACGCTGGCCCGTACCGACCATCCGGACGCCGCCGACACCGAGGCGGCGAGCGGGCTGCTGCACGTACACCTGCGCGACGGTGACAAGGCGCGGGCCGGGCGGGCGTTCTCGGCGGCCGCGGTGGAGCTGGCGCTGGCCTCCTACCCCGGCTGCACGCTGACCACGCTGCCCGGCGACGCCACCCCGTACGGCGTGTTCACCGCCGACGCGGTGCCGCAGGAAGCGGTCGCGCACGTCGCCGTGCTACCGGACGGCACCCGGGTGCCGATCGCCCCGCCGACGGTGACGGGTTTGGCAGGGCCCCCTGTACAACACCCGGCGTCTACAGGAGGCCCTTCCTTACAGCCGACCCGGCGGGCGCCGTTGGGTGAGCTGGTCGGGGCGCGCTCCGGGGACAAGGGCGGCGACGCGAACCTCGGTGTCTGGGCGCGTACGGACGCCACCTGGGCCTGGCTGCGCGGCTGGCTCACTGTGGAGCGGCTGGCCGAGCTGCTGCCGGAGACCGCCCCGCTGACCGTCCAGCGGCACGAGCTGCCCAACCTGCGGGCGGTCAACTTCGTGATCGAAGGGCTGCTCGGAGCGGGGGTGGCCGCCTCCACCCGGTTCGACCCGCAGGCCAAGGCGCTCGGCGAGCTGCTTCGCGCCCAGATGGTCGACCTGCCGGCGCACCTGGCCGCCGGACCGGCATCCGCCGTCGGGGAGGTGCGGCCTTGACCATCGTGGACACCCCCGAGCGGCGGCAGCTACGCGAGCTGACCCGGGCCTTCGTGTCCAGGGAGGTGCTGCCGCACCTGGCCGACTGGGAGCGGGCCGGCGAGGTGCCGCGCGAACTGCACGCCACCGCCGCGAAGTTCGGTCTGCTCGGCATCGGCTTCCCCGAGTCGGTCGGGGGCAGCGGCGGCGATCTGCTCGACTCGATCATCGTCACCGAGGAGATCATCCGATCCGGCGGGTCGTCCGGGCTGGTCGCCGCCCTCTTCACGCACGGCATCGCGCTGCCGCACATGGTCGCCGCCGCCGGTGGCCGGCTGGGTGGCACGCTCGGCGGGCGGCTCGGCGGCCCGGAGAGCACCGACGACGACCTGATCGACCGGTACGTCCGGCCGACACTGGCCGGCTCGATGATCGGCGCACTGGCGATCACCGAGCCGGACACCGGCTCCGATGTGGCGAGCATCCGCACCCACGCCCGCCGCGACGGAGACCACTACGTGGTCAACGGGGCGAAGACGTACATCACCAGCGGCGTCCGGGCGGACTTCGTGACCACGGCGGTCCGCACCGGCCAGCCGGGCGACGGGGCGCTGAGCCTGCTGGTGATCGACAAGGGCACGCCCGGGTTCACCGTCGGGCGGCGGCTGGAG
>NZ_JBFBAO010000072.1:0-23179 GCF_040682255.1 Micromonospora sp. NPDC051296
CACCGCCCTCGGGCTACGCCGCGCCGGCTTCCGGGTCGACACCGCCGTCGACGGCCGGCAGGCCCTGGCCGCCTGGCGGGCCGGGCCGGTCGACCTGATCGTGCTGGACGTGATGCTGCCCGGGCTGGACGGCCTCGAGGTGTGCCGCGAGATCCGGCGTACCAGCGCGGTGCCGATCCTCATGCTGACCGCCCGCACCGACACCATCGACGTGGTCGTCGGCCTGGAGTGCGGCGCCGACGACTACCTGCGCAAACCATTCGACCTTCCCGAACTGGTGGCCCGGGTCCGCTCGGTGCTGCGCCGCACGGTCGCCCCGCCCGAGCCGGGTCCGCTGCGGATCGGCCGACTGGAGATCGACCCGGGTGCCTTCGTGGCCCGCCGCGACGGCCACGAACTACCGCTGTCCACCACCGAGTTCCGCCTGCTGCTGGAGCTGGCCCGCCGCCCGGGGCAGGTCTTCACCCGCGAACTGCTGCTGGAACGGGTCTGGAACCACACATACCTGGGCGACAGCCGACTGGTCGACGTGGCGGTGCAGCGGCTGCGCGCGAAGGTCGAGGACGACCCCGGCAACCCGCGCCTGATCCGCACGGTGCGCGGCGCCGGCTACAAGTTCTCCGTCGGATGACCGGGGGGCGGCGATGGCCACTGAATCCGTACGCCCCGGCCGGCTGCGCCGCCGGCTGACCATCGCGTTCGTACTGGTCGCCGGCGTCTCCGCGGGCGTCCTCGCCGGCGGGTCCTACCTGCTGCTGCGGCAGGCCCGCTACGACGCCTCGCTGCACGCCGCCACCGCCGACGCCCGCTACCAGCTGGTGCTCGCCGGACAGTTCCTCCCGTTGACCGAGCAGCGCCGCACCGAGCTGCTCACCAGCTTCGAGGGCAGCGGCCGGCACGTGGTGCTGGTCGCCGGGGACGCCTGGCCGTCGCACCCGGCGTACCTGCCGCCGCTGGGCGAGCAGCTGCGGGCCACGGTCGCGGCCGGACAGCTCGGTTACGAGCGCAGCACCGGGCCGTCCCGGCTGCTGGTGGTGGGCGGCCGGATCCCCGGCTCCACCGCCGAGCTGTACGTCATCACCGGGGAGGACGACCTCGCCGCCGGGCTGGACCAGCTGCGCAACGCCCTCACGGCGGGCTGGGTCCTGGTGGTGCTGCTCGCCGCCGCGGTCGGGCACACTCTCGCCCGACGCACCCTGGAACCGGTGGGCCGGGCCAGCCGGGCCGCCCGGGCGATCACCGAGAGGCTGTCGGGAATCCCCGGACCGACCTCCCACGCCGCCGGTCGTCGGCTGGGCTCGCCGCAGCCACCGCGGGGATTCCCGACAGCCTCTGAAGGGCTGCTGGCCACCCGGCTGCCGGTACGCGGCCGGGACGAGTTCAGCGCCTGGGCCGCCTCGTTCAACGAGATGGCCGAGGCACTGGAGACCAAGATCGACGCGCTGCACCGGGCACAGGAGCGGGAGCGGCGGTTCACCGCCGACGTGGCGCACGAGCTGCGTACCCCGGTCACCGCCCTGGTGGCCGCGGCCTCGCTGCTGCGCGACCACCTCGACCAGCTGCCCGGCGACGCCCGCCGGGCCGGCGAGCTGCTGGTCACCGACGTGGTCCGGCTACGCCTGCTGGTGGAGGACCTGATGGAGATCTCCCGACTGGACGCCGGGCAGGAGGCCGTCGCCGCCGCCGACGTGGACGCGCCGGCCCTGCTGCACGCGATCCTCGCGGCCCGCGGCTGGCAGGGTCGGATCGAGGTCGACAGCGAGCCGGTCCGGCTGCGCACCGACCCGCGCCGGCTGGAGCGGGTGCTGGGCAACCTGATCGCGAACGCGGTGCAGCACGGCGACGGCGAGATCCGGGCGCGCGTCAGCCGGGCCGGCGCGCGGGTGGTCTTCGACGTCAGCGACCAGGGGCCGGGCATCCCGGCCGACCATCTGCCGCGCCTGTTCGACCGTTTCCACAAGGTCGATCCGGCGCGCTCCGGCGGCGGGAGCGGGCTCGGTCTGGCCATCGCCCAGGAGAACGCCCGGCTGCTCGGCGGCCGGCTGACCGTGCACAGCTCCCCGGGATTCGGCACCCGATTCCGCCTCGACCTGCCCGACCGCTCGGGCGGTGCGGCGTGAGCCGCCGCGCCGTCGCGGCGGCGACCGTCCTGCTGCTCCTGACCGCCGGCTGCGCGCCGTCACGGTCTGGATCCCTGGGCCCGGCACCCACCGCCCCGGCGGCGACCTCGGCCAGCCCCACCGGTGTCGGCCCGCCGGCCACCGCCGCGCCGTCGCCCACCGACTCCCACACGCCCGCGCCGTCGCCCACCGGCACCGCCGGCACCACCGCTACAGGCCAGCCGGCGACGCTCACCCTGGAGCTGTGGTACGTCCGAGGCGGGCAGCTCACCCCGACCCGGCGGGCCCGGCCGGCCACCGTGGCCACCTCCCGGCTGGCCCTGACCGAACTGGCCGCCGGCCCGACCCCGGCGGAGGCCGCCGCCGGCCTGGTCACCCTGCTGCCCGACGGCGCCGAGGTGAGCCGGATCGCCGACGGCGTCGCCACCATCCGGCTGCCCGACGCACCCGACCCGGCCACCACCCGGCTGCGCCAGGCCCAGGTGGTCTACACGCTCACCCAGTTCCCCACCGTCCGGCAGGTCGCCTTCGGCGGCGACGCACCGGCCGGCCGCGCCGACTACGCCGACCTGCTGCCCGCGATCGTGGTCACCGCCCCGGTCATCGGCGAACGGGTGACCAGCCCGGTCACCATCACCGGCACCGCCGACGTGTTCGAGGCAACCGTCAGCGTCCGGCTGCTCGACGCCGCCGGCCGCCAGCTCGCCACCGCGTTCACCACCGCCACCTGCGGCACCGGCTGCCGGGGCGCCTATCGGGTCGCCGTCGGGTACCGGCTGGCCCGCGAGCAGCCCGGCACGATCGAGGTGTACGAGGTGTCCGCTGTAGACGGCTCCCGTACCAAGCTGGTCGCCGTACCTGTGACGCTGGCCGCCAGCCGTTGAGGGGTACGGACTCGAAGCTCACCCCGCACCACGGCGTGACTGGCGGCCCGGCCCTGTCGGGCGGTCTACCGGGACAAGGGTAGGCCGCGTCGGCGGCCCTCGCCGCCCGCCGTTCCGCGTCCGCCGCAGCCGTGAGGCGCAGCGCGATGGGGGTGACGGCCGGGCCGGCGGTACCCGCAGGCGCAGGCCGCCTTGCCGCGGTCAGCCGCGTCTGCGGCGGTTCGCCGCGCGGGACCGCCTGGTCGCCGGCTTGTTCGGACGGACGAGCGTGGCCAGCGAACCGCCACCTTCGGCCCGCTCCGCGCCGGCCGGTACGGTCGCCTTCCCCTCCGGCAGCCGCCGTTCGAGATCGGCGATGATGGCCTGTACGCGGGCCAACTGCTCGCGGACCGACGGCTCGGCGGCGGCCTCGGCCTCCCGGTTACCGCCCCGCTGCGCCGCGACCTGTTCGTCCTGGTGCGCCTCCTGAAGCGCGGTCAGCACCAAACCCACCAACAGGTTGGTGAGCAGGTAGCAGGCCGCCACCATGTAGGAGACGTAGTACACGATTGCCCACTCGGTGACCTCACGGCCGGCCTCGAGCGTGTCGGTGATGCCATCCAGCGACAGCAGCAGGAACAGCGTCAGCATGGCCTGCCCCACCGTGCCGTACTCCTGCGGATAGGAGGCGCCGAACAGCATCCAGCCCAGCATCGCGTAGCCGTACAGCAGCAGCGCGGTGACCAGCAGGAAGCTTCCCAGCCCGGGCAGGCTGCGCCGGATACCGACCAGAATCACCCGCAGGCTCGGAAAGAGTCGGAACGCCCGCACGATGCGGGCCAGCCGCAACAGCCGCAGCAACGTCACATTCTCCCGGACCCCGGGCAGTAGCGGGGCGACGACGATCAGCAGATCGAAGATGTTCCACCGGTCCCGGAAGAACCCTCCCGGAGTCGGGGCGTGCGCACCGAACCGCACCAGCAGTTCGAGCACGAACAGGGCCAGGCAGGCGTGCTCGACCGCGCGCAGCGTGACGCCGACCGTCTCGACCACACCGCCGTACGTCTCCAGGCCCAGTGCCGCCGCGTTGACGATGACCACCGCGAAGCTGGCCAGGTTGAACCAGGGGGCGACGACAACGGTCTGGCACCGTACGGCCAGCCGGTACAACGGACTACGGGCAGCGCTCGCCATGGATCTCCTCGACCGGCTCTCAACCGGACGGCAGCCTATGACATCCCCGGACAGGACGGGCAGCCGGACCGACCACATAGGATCGATGTCACGGCAACCGGGATCGCCGTCGGTGAATCAGAGCAGCAGCCCGCCGGTGGCGCGGATGTTCTGGCCGGTGATCCAGCCCGCATCCGGCCCGGCGAGGAACGCCACCACGTCGGCGATGTCCTCGGGTCGGCCGAGCCGACCCAACGCGGTCATCTGGATGGTCTGTTCCATCGCCTCTGGCGGGTTGCTGACCCGCAGCAGGTCGGTGTCGGTCGCGCCCGGCGAAACCGTGTTGACCGTGATGCCTCGGCCGCCCAGCTCCCGCGCCGCGACCGCGGTGAACTGCTCCAGCGCCGCCTTGCTCGCACAGTAGAGAACGGTGCCCGGCGCCGGCAGCACCGTGTTGAGGGTGGAGATGTTGACGATCCGGCCATGGTCGCGCATCACCTCGGCGGCACGCCGGAGGGCCAGCGCCGGGTACTTGGCGTTGACCGTCATCACCCGGTCGAACTCCTCGCCGGTCAGCTCCGCGATCGGCAGCGGCGGGTTGATCGCCGCGTTGTTAACCAGGATGTCGAGGCCCTCGGTCACCTCGGCGAACAGCGCGTCGAGGCTGCCCGGGTCGGCCTGGTCGGCGCGTACCCCGGTCACCTGTTCCCACTCGGCGGTCAGCTCGGCGGCGGCGGCTGTGTTCTCCCGATAGCTGAACACCACCCGCGCCCCGTCCCGGGCCAGGCGCCGCACGATGGCCCGCCCGATGCCCCGGGAACCTCCGGTCACCACCGCCGTCTTACCGCGCAACGTCATGCCACGGGACGATACGAGACCGGTATCCATTAGTCTTGACCGAATGCGAAGATCTCGGTCCGGGTTGACTCCGGCACGGACGTGATCTAGTCGAGATCTTCCGGAGGTCGCGTTGACTGAGTATCCGCCGGAAGTCACCCAGCGTTTCCACGCCACCGCAGAGCAGGTTTCCGCCGGTTTGGTGGGCGAGCCGCCACGGACCTGGCAGTCCATCGTCATCACCGATCACGACCCGGGCTGGGCGGATCGGTTCGCTGCTGCCGGCGCACATCTCGACGACGCACTGGGCGGCCTGATCGTCAGCCTTGAGCACGTGGGGTCCACATCGGTGCCCGGTCTGGCGGCCAAGCCCATCATTGACATCGACCTCCTTGTCGACGACACGACGGATGAGGGCTGCTATCTGCCCGCTCTTGAAGGTCTCGGGTACCGCCTCGTTCTTCGCGAACCGTGGTGGCACGGGCACCGGATGCTCGTCAACACTGCGGAAGACGTCAATCTCCATGTGTGGCCGCGGGATGCGCCCGAGCCCGTCCGGCACCGACTCTTCCGCGACTGGCTGCGCTCACATCCCGAGGACCGGGATCTCTACGCTGCGACGAAGCGGCGCCTCGCCCGGGACGCCGCGCATCGCCCCAGCGATTACAGCCTGGCGAAGAACGACGTCATCGACGCCATCTACGCGCGCATCTTTGCGGACAGTCGGTCTTGATCCCCGCCGTGGCGACGCGCCGCTCCGACGTTGCCCCACCGACCGGCCCCGAAACACGTCGCCCACAGGCGACGGTTCCGCCCGAGCGCAGGAGTCTCTACCCGGTACGACCCGCCCACTAGGCCGACACCGCGACCTGACTGCACTGCGGCGACGGCCACGACAGGAGATCCACTGACATGACCGAGCCCAAAGCGGAACCAGGCCGACTCGACAGCGCCGACCTGTGGTCGCTGGTCCACGCCGAGCGGGCGGCTCTGGCAGCCGACCTCACGAACCTGGCCGCCGACCAATGGACGACGCCGTCCATGTGTACGGAGCTGACGGTGCGTGAGGTTCTCGCACATCTCACCGCGGCGGCGAGCCTCAACCCCGTGCGCTGGATGCTGGGCGTGATCCGGTGCCGGTTCGACTTCGACCGGCAGGTGGCCATGCGGCTGGCCGAACAGATGGGCCGCGACCCCGACGAGACCCTCGACCGGTTCCGCCGCGTCATCACCAGCACCACCAAGCCGCCCCTGCCGGTGCTGGCGATGCTCGGCGAGCAGATCGTGCACGGCGAGGACATCCGACGCCCCCTGGGTATCCGCCACCCGTACCCGATCGACACGGTCACTCTCGTCGCCGAGCACTACGCCGGCTCCGACCTCACCGTCCTGGCCAAGGGGCGGATCGAGGGGCTGCGTCTGGTGGCGAACGACGGACCCTTCACCACCGGCTCCGGGCCGCTGGTGTCCGGCTCCACCCTCGCCCTCACAATGGCGATGACCGGGCGCACCGCCTACCACGAGGAGCTGACCGGCGACGGGGTCACCCTGCTGCTCGGCCGAGGCGCCATGGGGTGATCCAGATTCATGAACTCTCCTCGCGTCCGGCGTTGACCGCGCGCCCGGCACGTGAGATACAGATGCCCATGCGTCGATTTGAGCGAACCGGGCTAGGCACGTCGATCCCGGGAAGGCAAGCAACGGAACACCGGCCAGCGCCGCCGCCGAGGCCGGCCACGATCCGGCCCGCCGGCAGGTCGATCCGACGTCATCGCCGCCGCCTGGCTCGGATCGTCGCCGGGCTGGTCGCGCTCGGGGTCATGATCCCCGCCGTGCCGGCCTTCGCCGACTCGCTGCCCAACCTGCCGCACAACGCCGGCGGCTACGAGTCGTCCTTCTCCCCCGCCTACGACTACGACACCGACGGCTGCTACGCCGTCTCAGCGATCAGCCCGGACGGCACCATCAACGGCGGGCTGAAGACCACCGGAGCAATCAACGGCAACTGCCGCGACCGCTCCGACCTGGACATGTCGCAGGCGTACGCCCGGTCGAAGTGCAACAACGGTTGGTGCGCGATCGTCTACGCAAGCTACTTCGAGAAGGACCAGGCCGTGCACGGCAGCGGGCTCGGCGGCCACCGGCACGACTGGGAACACGTCATCTCCTGGGTCAACCAGGCGGCCAACCAGGTCGAGTACGTGACCACCACCCAGCACAGCAGCCAGCGCACCTACGCGCGGTCACAGGTCCGCTTCGACGGCACCCACCCGAAGGTCGTCTACCACAAGGACGGCGCGTCGACGCACTTCTTCCGGCTCGCCAACAACAACGACGAGCCGCCGGAGAACCACTACCACACCTGGCACTACCCGCCCGTCGTGGACTGGAACGGCTGGCCCAGCATCGAGCTGCGCAACAGGCTGATGGAGTCCAACTTCGGCGCCGCCACCATCAAGATCAAGGACGGCTCGTTCGAGTACCTGCTCAACGTCTCCAAGCCCGCCGGCATCCCGTTCAACCCGTACGGCTGAGCTCAGTTTGGTCTGGATTGCTTTCGAGGGAGAATTGCACCAATCCAACGATGACCGCTTGAGCTATCACCTCGTTGGCCTGATTCACGCGGTCGGCCACCTGCCTGAGCAGGGTGACCATGACTATGGCGGCCGAAATAATGGTCAGCGCCCCAGCCCAGTAGCCCGCGCCGGAAAAGCATCCGACCGCCACCAGTAGCACTACCAAGGGGGGCGTGATGTTGAATCGGAATCGCGCTTCGGCGATAAGCCTGTCGTACTTGTCATACAGTTCTGGGTGCGACGCTTGCAGGCGTGTGGCGTACTGCCGAATCTCGGTGAGAACCTTGACGAATATGCGAGTCCGTGCTTCCGGATCGGCGTTGACCGAAACCGCGCGAATGATGCCATTTTGCGTGGTGGGCGACAATGCCGGTGATCGCACGAACTCCAGGGCTCGCCTACCGATCCTCGTGGCATTAATGACGGTGTCCGCCCAGGGAGGTCTTCCTCCGTAGCGCCACAGGCGCTCTGGGTTGACTTCCAGCATGGAGCCCAACAAATAGGCCAGAAAACTAGCCACGGCAAGCAACGCCGGGCGTCCTACCATTTCACCCAAGTCCCACAAGGCCGCTGCACTACCTCCGGTCGGCCTGCTCTGGGGCACATGCCGCCCAAAGATGATCCAGAGAAAGGTGGCCCACAGGTATCCCACCGCAAGTGGCGTGCGTAGCTCACGCAGGCCGGGAAGTATCGCATGGAGCAAAGGAACTCCTCCGCGTGGGTTCAGTGCGAACAGTATGCCCCGGGGGGAGTCCGCGTTAGTACAGCGGGCGGAAGTCCGGACCGTCGGCGGTGGTCACCGCCTCCCAGCCAAAGTCGGCCAGAGTGATATCTTTCCGGGCACCAAAATCCTTCAGCGATCTGGAGGTCGGGCTGTCTGGAAGACCAGCTTCGACCCCCGTGAACATCGTGGCCGGAGATGCTCCTAACTGCTGCGCCACTATCCATGGCAACGCCAGACCGACCAGCAGGTCTCGCCGACCCGCTGCGGGAACACGGGTCAGCACGTCGAGTGGAACAGCCCGCCTACCGGCTGCGTCGCGGCCAGCTCGTTGTAGATCTGTACGGCTTGCCCGGTCTCGGCGACATGCGGCGTGATGCCGCGCTGTTCAAGAAGCGTCAGTGTCCGCGGGTCGACTTCGAGCTGGAGCTGCATGCCGCGCGAGAGCACGATGGCCGTCGCACCGTGGATGAGGAGCTCCTCGACATCGTCGGGCTGGATCCCCGGAGAGTGACGGGTCCCGGTTTCGGTCCAGTCCCACGCCCTGCCGCCACCGGGGTAGAGCTTGAAGTCCTTGCCGACGCCCAGCCCGTCGACCTCCATCCGGCCCCAAGAGATCGCCAGCACTCTCGGGGAGCGTTCCACGGCTCCGGCCACAACGATCTCCAATCCACCGGACGGCACCACGCGGTGCTCCGACCACGTACGTCCGAACCTACGCTGACCAACGGCCGGCACGGCGTACCCCTTGGCCGATGGTGCCCCGACCAGGATTCGAACCTGGGATCTCCGGCTTCGTAGACCGGCGCTCTCTCCGCTGAGCCATCGGGGCGTACGACCGGCGCCCGCCCCCCGCGGGCGCCGGTCGGGTCCTCAACCCTTCACGCAGACCACCTGCTTGAGGTGCGCCACCACCTCGACCAGGTCCTTCTGCTGGGCCATCACCTCGGTGATGTCCTTGTACGCGCCGGGGATCTCGTCGACCACCCCGGCGTCCTTACGGCACTCCACCCCCGACGTCTGTGCCGCCAGGTCCTCGGTGCTGTACGTCCGCTTTGCCTGGGCCCGGGACATCCGCCGACCGGCACCGTGCGAGGCCGAGCAGTACCCCCACTCGTTGCCCGAGCCACGCACGATGTACGAGCCGGTGCCCATCGACCCGGGGATGATGCCCAGGTCACCGCGGCCCGCCCGGATCGCTCCCTTTCGCGTCACCAACACGTCCACCCCCTCGTAGTGCTCCTCCGACACGTAGTTGTGGTGGCAGCTGATCGGCTCCTCGTAGCCGACCTGCGGGAACCGGTCCCGCACCAGGTTCATCAGCACGGCGAGCATGACCGCCCGGTTGCGCCGGGCGTACTCCTGCGCCCACCACAGGTCCCGGCGGTAGGCGTCCATCTCCGGTGTGCCGGCAAGGAACACCGCCAGGTCGCGGTCGGGCAGGTCGGCGTTGTGCGGCAGCCGCCGGGCCACCGCGATGTGCCGCTCGGCGAGTTCCTTGCCGATGTTGCGCGACCCGGAGTGCAGCATCAGCCAGACCCGGCCGGCATCCGTGCCGCCCTGCTCGAGGCAGACCTCGATGAAGTGGTTGCCGCCACCGAGGGTGCCCAGCTGCCGCCGGGCCCGCGTCTCCAGCTGCGCCACCCGCCGGTCGAGGTCGGTGAAGCGCCGCCAGAAGTCGTCCCAGCCGCGCTGCTCCAGGCCCCGGACCCGGCGCGGGTCCACCGGGTTGTCGCGCTGGGCGAAGCCGACCGGGATGGCATCCTCGATGGCCCGCCGCAGCCCGGCGAGGTCGTCGGGCAGGTCGTCGGCGGTCAGCGAGGTGCGTACCGCCGACATGCCGCAGCCGATGTCTACGCCGACCGCCGCCGGCGAGACGGCCTGCCGCATCGCGATGACCGAGCCGACGGTGGCGCCCTTGCCGAAGTGCACGTCCGGCATGACCGCGACGCCCTGCACCCACGGCAGCGCGCCGATGTTGCGCAGCTGCTTCGCGGCCTGCGGTTCGATGCTGTACGGGTCGGTCCAGACCCGCACCGGGGCTCGCGTCCCCGCGAGCAAGCTGAAGCCCATGACGCCTCTCCTGAAGTCCGTACAGGGATCCCGCCGATCATGCACTTCTGGTCGCCGATACATCACTTTTGTGCCTTATGCGGCGACAGAAAATGCATGATCGACGCGCCGAAGAGGCGGCGGCGGGTGGGGTGGGGTGGGGTGAGAGAGAGCCGGCTGGACCCGGTGGGGTGGGTGGGCGGGCTCGGGATCGGGAAGGGGCGCGCTGGTTAGCTGCGTCGTTCCGATCGCCGGGGCGGTTGGTTGCGGCCTGAGAGTCGAGCCGGTGTGTCGCCGGGTTTGACGGCGCGACACGGCAGGGACCACTCGGCCTGGCTGCGTTCACATTGCGACACGGCGTACTCCTTCCGGCTCCCGTCGGGCTGACCTGATGCCGAGAAGACTAGGGACAGCCCGCCGTGGCCGCAATGGATATTGAGCCGGCGGTCAGGCGCGCGGCGCGTCCCGGTCGGCGGCGACCCGGTCGAGGTGCGCGGCGAGTTCGTCGGTGAGCAGCAGGTCGGTGCGGATCTGGTCGTGCGGGTAGGCGGCCCGGCCGACCATGTGCGCGGCCACCGGCGCGGTGGCGAGCTGGAAGGCGCCGACCAGCACCAGCGTGGTGATGTCCACCCCGGTACGCAGCCGCAGGCCGCAGCCGACCAGGACCAGCAGCAGGCCGAGCACCTGCGGCTTGGCCGCGGCATGCATCCGGGTGAGCAGGTCGGGGAAGCGCACCAGGGCCACCCCGGCGGCGAGGCTGAGCAGCGCGCCGGTGATCAGGCAGACGGCGGCGGCGATGTCGAGCACGGCGTCCAGGCTCATTTGGTGTTTCTCCGGGCGGCGAAGCGGGCGACGCTGACCGACCCGACGAACCCGAGGATCGCGAGAACCACCAGCACCGGCAGGGCGGTGGCGTCGCGGCTGTACGCGGCCTCGGTGGCGATCGCGGCGACGATGATGGCCAGCAGCACGTCGGTGGCCACGGCCCGGTCCAGGATCGACGGGCCGCGGATGATGCGGGTCAGGGTGAACCCGCCGGCCGCGGCGAGCAGCACGGTGACGGTCACGGCGACAGCGGTCATGTCGGCGCTCCTTCCAGGTCGGCCGGTGGATGGGCGCCCTCGCGGACGCGACGCTGTTCGTCGGCGGAGCCGATGGCGGCGATGATGCGGGCCTCCAGGTCCAGCACGCCACGCCGGAACTGTTCGACCTCGGCCAGGCTGTCCACGTTGATGACGTGGATGAACAGGGTGCCGGTGCTGCGGTCGGCCTCCAGGATCAGGCTGCCCGGCACCAGGGACAACGACTCGGCGGTCAGGGTGAGGTTGAGGTCCGTGTTCACCCGCAGCTGGACCGCGATGATGGCGCTACGCGGGGTGTGCCCGACCCGCAGGGCCAGCCAGGCGATCTGGGCGGAGGCGACCACGAGGTCGAGCAGGAACCGCAACGCGAAGCGCAGCAACGGCAGCGGATGGATCCGGCCCGCGAACGTCACCGGGGGCAGCGGGAAGACCGCCAGCAGCACAGCGGCCACCACCAGCCCACTGATCACGTTGGCCCAGGAGAGGGTCCCCCATAGCAGCACCCAGACAGCGACCAGGCACGTCACTGCGACGATCCGGTTGCGGCGCCAGGCCCTCCGGCTCAGTGGTGGGTTCGGCGGGTCGGTCGGCGGGGCCGGCGTCATCGGGTCGGGGTTCACGGCGTACCCCCAGGGAAGACGGCCTCGACGTACGGTGTCCGGCGCAACAGGTCGTTGGCGGCGTCGGTGCTGAGGTCGAACAGCGGGCCGGCCACCAGGGTCAGCACCAGCCCGAAGGCGACCAGGGCGACGGTCGGCGCGATCATCATCTTGGGCATGACGGCACCGGTCTGCCCGACGGTGACGACCTGGTGCGGCTGTTCCGCGCCGTCGGTGCGGGGCGCCGCGGCCGGGCCGTCGGCGGGCGGCATGTCCGGGTGGGGTGCCCGCCAAAAGGCGAGGTTCCACACCCGGGCGATGGCGTAAAGGGTGAGCAGGCTGGTGAGCAGCCCGCCGGCGACCAGGATCCAGGCCAGTACGCCACCGTTGTCGATGCCCGCCTGGACGAGGCCGAGTTTGCCGAGGAACCCGGAGAACGGCGGGATCCCGGCGAGGTTCAGCGCGGGCACGAAGAACAGCACGGCCAGCAGCGGCGACAGTCTCGCCAGGCCGCCGAGGCGGTCCATGGCGGTGCTGCCGCCCCGGCGTTCGACCAGGCCGGCGGCGAGGAACAGGGTGGTCTGGATGGTGATGTGGTGCACCACGTAGAAGATCGCCGCGGACAGGCCGAGCGCCGTGGTGAGCCCGACGCCGAAGAGCATGTAGCCGATGTGGCTGATCAGGGTGAAGGACAGCAACCGCTTGATGTCCGACTGCGCGACCGCGCCGAGGATGCCGACCACCATGGTCAGCACCGCCGTCACCAGCAGCAGGGTGGCCGTTCGCCCGCCCGGGAACAGCAGCGTCTCGGTCCGGATGATCGCGTACACGCCGACCTTGGTGAGCAGGCCGGCGAAGACGGCGGTGACCGGGGCCGGTGCGGTCGGGTAGCTGTCCGGTAGCCACGCCGACAGCGGAAAGACCGCCGCCTTGATGCCGAAGGCCAGCAGCAGCATGCCCTGTAGCACCAGCCGGATGTCGTCCGGCAGGGCGTCCAGCCGGTCGACGAGCTGGGCGAGGTTGAGCGTGCCGGTCGCGGCGTACACCAGGCCGATGGCGACCAGGAAGATCACCGACGAGAGCAGGCTGACCACGACGTACGTGGTGCCGGCCCGGATCCGGGTCTCGGTGCTGCCCAGGGTCAGCAGCACGTAGCTGGCGACCAGCAGGATCTCGAAGCCGACGTAGAGGTTGAACAGGTCGCCGGAGAGGAACGCGTTGCACACGCCGGCGGTCAGCACCAGATAGGTGGGGTGGTAGACCGACAGCGGCGTCTCCTCGTTGCCGTCGGCCATGCCCTGCCCGATGGAGTAGACCAGCACGCAGAGGGTGACCGCGGCGGAGACCACCAGCATCAGCGCGGCGAGCTGGTCGGCTACCAGCACGATGCCCAGCGGCGCGACCCAGCCGCCGACCTCCACCACGAGCGGGCCGTCCAGGCTGGACCGGACCAGCAGCATCGCGGCGACCGCGACGGTGGCGGTGAGCACGGTCAGGCTGACCCATCGCTGGGCGCGTGGGCGGCCGAGCAGCAGCAGCGTCAATGCCGCGCCGAGCAGCGGCATCACCACCGGCAGCGGAACGAGGTACGTCATCCAGTCCTCCCCGCGTCCGCCGTGACGGCCAGCGACCGCTCGTTGTCGGTCTGCGCGTCATCGTCGTCATCGTCGCCGTCGCCGGAGTCGGCGCCGTCCGGGCCCTCGTCGCGCTCGGCGAGAGCCATGATCCGGCGGTCCTCGACGTCGTCCTGCACCTCGTCGTGCCCGTTGAGGTGCCAACTGCGGTATGCCAGGGCGAGCAGGAACGCGGTCATGCCGAGGGTGATGACGATGGCGGTGAGGATCATCGCCTGCGGCAGCGGGTCGCTCATCTCCTCCTGCGGGGTGGTGCCGACGATCGGCGCACCGCCGGCCCGCCCGCCGGTGAGCAGCAGCAGGTTGGCGCCGTTGCCGAGCAGGATGACGCCCATCAGCACCCGGGTGAGGCTGCGTTCGAGCAGCAACGTCACGCCGGCGGCGACGAGCACGCCGACCACGATGACGTAGGTGAGGTTGGGTGTCACACCAGCTCCTTTTCCCGTACCTCGTCGTCCTCGGTCTCGTGCTGACGGTCCATCTCGGCACCGAGGCTGCGCAGGATGTCCAGCACCAGGCCGACGACGATCAGGTAGACGCCGACGTCGAAGAAGGCCGACGTGACGAAGTGGATGTGTCCCAGTACCGGCAGGTGGAAGTCGAGCAGGGCGCTCTGCAGGAACTCGCCGCCGAGCAGCATCGCGGCCACCCCCGTGCCGACGGCCACGAAGAGCCCGGCCCCGAGCACCACGCCGGCGTCGACCGGTGCGGCGCCGTTGAGTTCGGTACGCCCGCCGGCCAGGTAACGCACGGCCAGGGCGAGACCGGCGACCAGACCTGCGGCGAACCCGCCGCCGGGGGCGTTGTGCCCGCTGAACAGCAGGTAGATCGAGAACAGCACGATGACGTGGAACAGCAGCCGGGTGACGACCTGGAGGATGACCGACTGGGCGCGGGCGGTGGCACCGGTGGTCAGCCAACGTGGCCGGGTGGACTCCGCGCGGCCACCGCCGGGGATGTCGCCCCGCCGGTCGAGGTCGCGAGCGTGGCGGAAGATCAGGCTGGCCACGCCGGTGGCAGCCACCACGAGCACGGCGATCTCGCCCATGGTGTCCCAGGCCCGGATGTCGACCAGGGTCACGTTGACCACGTTCTTGCCGCCGCCGTACGAGACGGCTTCGTCGGGGAAGCCGACGGAGATCGGGATGGCCTGCCGGGCGCCCGCCGCGACGTACGCCATGGCGGCGGTGACCGCGCCGACGGCGACGCCGATGGCGACCCGACCACGGCGGCTGGATCGGATCGGCCGCTCCGAGAACTTGGCCGGCAGGCGGCGCAGCACCAGCACGAACATCACGATCGTGACGGTCTCCACCAGGAACTGGGTCAGCGCCAGGTCGGGCGCGCCGTGCAGGACGAACATCAGCGCGATGCCGTAGCCGGCGACGCCGACCAGGATCATCGCGGTGAGCCGGCGCAGCGCGCGGGCGGCCATCACGGCGGCGACGACGACCACCGCGGCGGCGACCCCCTGCAACGGCGTGTCCCAGAGGTGGAACCGCTGCGGCCAGGGGCTGCCGGCCAGCAGGGCGCCGCCCGGCATCAGGACCAGCACCACCAGGATGACGCCGAGGTAGAACGGCAGCGAACCGCGCTGGGTCGCGCCGGTCAGCTCCACCGCCAGCCGGTCGACGCCACCGATGGACTTCTTGTAGACGGCGGCGCCGTCGAACGGCAGCCGCAGGGTGGCCCGTACCCGCTCGCGGCGCAGCAGGTGGAACAGTCCGGCACCGCCGGCCACGGCCAGCGCCGACAGGCCCAGGGCCGGCGTGAGTCCGTGCCACAACGCCAGGTGGTAGCCCGGCTCGGCGGAATCGTAGAGATCGGCGTACGGGGCGAGCAGGCGGTCCACCGCCGGGGCGAAGAGGCCGACCGCGGTGCCGGCCAGCGCCAGCACGGCCGCCGGGGCGAGGAAGGGCCAGGAGACCGCCCGGACCGTGGTGGTGGGCGGGTCGGGCGTGTCGGGCGTACCGACCTTGTCGGCGAAGGCGCCCCAGAGGAACCGCAGCGTGTAGGCGACGGTTAGCACCGAGCCGAGCAGCACGCCGGCCAGCACCAACAGGTCGGCGCCGCCGCCGTGGAGGAGCGCCTCGACCGCGGCCTCTTTCGCGACGAACCCGGCCATCGGCGGCAGGCCGGCCATCGACGCCGCCGCGAGGCCGGCCACCACCGCCAGCGCCGGTGCCCGACGCCCGAGGCCGTTGAGTTCGCGCAGGTCGCGGGTGCCGGTGGCGTGGTCGACGACGCCGACCACGAGGAACAGGGTGGCCTTGAACAGCGCGTGGGCCAGCACCATGGCCACGCCGGCCAGCGCGGCGTCCCGGCTGCCGGCACCGAGGATCACCATCAGCAGGCCGAGCTGGCTGACCGTGCCGTACGCGAGCAGCAGTTTGAGATCGGTCTGGCGCAGCGCGGCCCACCCGCCGAAGAACATGGTGATCAGGCCGGTGGCCAGCAGCACGGGCCGCCACGGCGCGGCGACGGCCACGGCCGGGCCCATCAGGGCGACCAGGAACACGCCGGCCTTCACCATCGCCGCGGCGTGCAGGTAGGCGCTGACCGGTGTCGGTGCCGCCATCGCCCCCGGCAGCCAGAAGCTGAACGGGAAGATCGCCGACTTGCTCAGCGCGCCCAGCAGGATCAGCAGCACGGCGACCGCGAGGTAGCCGCCGCCGGGCAGGTTCCCGGCGATCTCGGACCAGCGGTAGGTGCCGGCGTGCTGGCCGAGCATGACGAACCCGGCCAGCATCGCCAGGCCGCCCAGCGTGGTCACCAGCAGCGCCTGCATCGCCGCCCGCCGGCTGGCCCGCTTCGCCGGGTCGCTGCCGATCAGCAGGTAGGAGAAGACGGTGGTGAGTTCCCAGAACACGTAGAGCAGCAGCAGGTCGTCGGAGACGACCAGGCCGAGCATCGCTCCGGCGAAGGCGACGAACACGGCGGCGAACCGCCCGAGCCCTGGGTCGTCGGAGCGGAAGTAGCGGGCGCTGTAGGCCAGCACCAGCGCGCCGACGCCGCCCACCAGGACAACCATCAACCAGGACAGTGTGCCCATCCGGAGGGCGAGTTCCAGACCGAGTTGCGGCACCCAGGGCACCGTCTCGACCACCGGGTCACCGGAGCGGACTCCACTGGCCTGTGTCAGGGCCCACACCAGCGTCGCGCCGGGCACCAATGCCACCAGGTAGAGGGCGTGCCGTCCCCAGAGTCGCACCAGTGCCGGGGCGATCACGGCTGTCAGCGCATGGACCGCCACCAGTACCAGCACACACCCTCCCCAGAGATCATCCGTCGGTGTGACGACCCTATCCGGTAAGGACCGCCATCTGCATCTGTCGTGATTTGGATCAAAGGTGTGTCTGATGACAGAGCGACCCGGGGCGGTGTTCGAGTTCACCTCGGGTTCACTGCCGGACGCAATGTCGAAACATGTCGCTGACCAGGACATCAGCCCCAAACCAAACGGGCGTTCAGTCCTTTCCGGTCCGGCGCAGGCGGCCGTCGTCGCGGTCGATACGCAGTTCTCGTTCCAGCTCGACGATGAGGGTGCGGAGATCGTCCAGCCGTTGGCTGATCGCGATCCGGTCCAGTTCGTCGGGCACCCCGTCGCCGTCCTCGTCGTACCCGGGCGCGAGCCCCTCGGTCATCTCCAGCCGGCGGGCCTCCTCCATCGAGTTGACGAAGACCGCGATCAGGATGTTCAGCAGCAGGTTGACGGTGATCACCACGAAGCTGGCGTAGTACAGCACCGTCCACGGGGAGAACTCCATGCCCTGCTCGATGAGGTCCGGCAGCGTCTCCAGGGACAGCAGCACGAACAGCGTCAGCAGGGAGCGGCCGATGTCGCCGTACTCCTCCGGATAGACGTCCTTGAAGATCAGCCAGCCGGCCATGCCGTAGACGTAGAGGGTCACCACGGCCAGGGCGAAGAAGCCGCCGATGCCGGGCAGGCTCCGCCACAGCGCCGCGACGATCGTCCGCAGACCGGGCGAGAAACGCACCAGCCGCACCATCCGCAGCACCCGGACGATACGCAGCAAGGCCGAGTCGCCGTGCAGCGCCGGGACGAAGATCGCCGCGATCACCAGGAAGTCGAAGACATTCCATCCGTGCCGGAAGAAGTCCTGCGGCCGGCGGCCGTACGCCAGCAGCCGGATGCCGATCTCGATGAGGAACACGGTCCGGAAGAACCACTCCAGCGCGTGCAGCGCCGAGCCGGCCATGCCCAGGTTGGGATAGGTCTCCAGACCGAGGACGACCCCGTTGGCGAGGATGATCGCGACGATGGTGATCTCGAAGGGGCGGGAGGCGGCGAGCCGGGCGCACGTATCGACCAGCTGGGAACGGTGCGAGGAGTCGGCCGGTCCACCCCGCTGGGCCGGCACATGCATACCACTCACCGGATGGCCGGCCCCGGCGCAAGCATCATCGGGGCCGGCAAGGCCAGCCACCGTGCGTCACTCTGGCATCGACGTACGGCAGTCATGGCGCACAGCCTACGGGCCGACGGTGACCAATATCAGCCTCCCTGGTGGACAGTAGGATCAACCGCCGGCGGGCAGGGCAACCCGGGCGGGGCCAGCGACACGGCCCGCAATCCCGGTGGCGGCCACTCGCCCCCAGCTTGGCCAGTTCGACCCTTCTCGATGGATTCGGCCGTTCACGAGGACGAGGAAAGAACTGACAACCCCGAACAAACCAATAACGATCACGGCCGTACCCATACGCCCTGACCGGCAGGTCCACCTCGGATGGAATTACGATCTCTGAACAGCGGCAGTCTGTGGTGGACAGCACTTCAGATTCCGCAATCTTCGAGAAGTCGGGACCTGCGGGCGCGTGGGTATTCTGGTATCGCGCGCAGTCATTGGGCTGCTCGTTCGAAACCAGGGCGAATCTGGGGGTGTTCAGTGAGCGGCCAGCCAATTTCTCGCAGAACGGTATTCCGAGGCGCGGCACTCGCCGGAGTCACCGCCGCCGGATCCACTGTGGCCGTCGGTCTACTGCCGGCGGCGGCCGGTGCCGCCCGACCGACCCTGACCGACAAACGAGTCGTGATGCTGTTCCGCCGGGTGGGTGACCTCGCCGCCACACGGCAGTTCGTCGGCGGGCTGTCGGACTGGCCGGCGATCAAGGTGGGACCGGCCGGGGAAGACCGCAATGTCGTCATGTACGACGCCGGTGGCGCGGTGGTCGGTCTCGCCACGATGGCCCAGGAACTCAACAGCAATACGTGCACCGTCTTCGAGTTCGTGCCAACCGACCTCGTGATCAACCCTGCTTCGGTGCTGGCGATCTCGGCCGATTCTGCGATATCGGCGCACGGTGCCGCGGTCTCCGGCGCGGACGTGGTCGACGACACCGGCAACCATTTCACCATTGTCGAGCCCGGCGCGGACAAAGATCCCGCCCTGGCGGCGAAGCGCGAAAAGATCCGCTCCGCCGCGCGGCAGGCCGGCGTACAGAGCCCATTGACGGAGGCCCGGCTCAAGGTCGCCGACCTGAAACGGTCGCAGGTCTACTACACCGAACTCCTCGGCCTGCGTCTCCTCGCATCGACCGAGCGCACGGCGCACTTCGACGTGGGCAGCCTTATCCTCACGCTGGAGACCGAGGCCAAACCCGGCGAGGTGCGCCGGCTCAGTGAGGCCGGCCGGCTGGTGCACGACCTGCTCGTCTTCCACGTCGAGGCGCTCGACGACACGATGACCGCGCTGATGGAGCGCGGGGTCGGGTTCCCGCGCGGTGTCGAGAAGTCGGACACCGGCCGGATCGCCTACTTCGACGATCCGGACGGCCACGTGCTCTGCCTCTGGACCCCGACCGGCCGGGCCACGAACTTCGACTTCTACCCCCAGATGCAGCGGCTGCTGGGCTAGGTCCAGAACCCGCGCCACTCCCCCATCTGTGCTGCCGGGCCCGCGACACCACCCAGGTGTGGCTGTCGCGGGACCGCGATCGACCCACTCCACCCTCTGTCAACGCAGAGGGCGTTCCCGCGTGACTGACGGAGGGCCCCACGATGTCCATCAACGTGTACCGCAACGAGTCTCTGGTGCAGATGGAGACCTACGAGACCGATCCGACCAGCGCCGACGCGCTCGTCACAGCCGTCCGGAGCAAGTGGGCCACGCTGCGCGAGGCGGGGCTGGCCGGCGACTACCCGATCGAGGTGCTGCGCAGCCAGCCCAACGGCACGGACAAGGTCCGGGTGGTCGAGGTCTTCCGGTGGACCTCGGCGCAGGCCCGCCTCGACGCCGACCGGAACCCGGCCTACCAGGCAGTCAGTCAGCGGATCGCCGACATCGTCGCGGGGCCGGGCGCGAAGGAGATCTACACCCAGGCGGTACGGGGGTTCAACGAGAACTTCCCCGGCACCGGCGGGGTGGAGCTGCTCAAGGGCGTCTGTTCCTGCCTCCTCACGGTCGACGGCATGGTCAAGGACTACCGGATGAGCGTGAAGAACGGCATCGTGCTCATGCACCGGAGCCCGCGGATGGACCTCGACGGCGACGGCTACAACGAGATGTACCTGAAGATCCTCATGCACGGCGGCGAGATCATCCAGGCGGCGCTCGGGCCGATCCGCGTCGAGCAGAACTTCGCCCGCCCCAACGACGGGATGGTCCGCTCCAACAGCAAGGACGGCAACGACTTCCCCGGCACTGCGGTCTGGCGCGTCTCCTGGAAGATCCAGACGCCGATGGGGCCGCTGCTCACCGACCCGGACCAGCCGCTGATCTTCGGCCCGGCGACCGTCAACCACTACCCGCCCGTCGGCACCCGATTCCACTCCCCGACCGGTCCCGTCGCGCTGATCCACGAGGAGACCGGCATGCGGGTCGGCACGCTGACCCCGGGCGAGCTCACCGCGTTCGACATCGTGGTGACCAAGGACGACGAGATCTATGCGGACGTACTGAACACGCCGCCCGCGGACATCTTCGAGATCCTCGACGAGTACCGCGCGCGGATGAACGGGCGCGATGCGGAGCCGGTCGGTGCGGCCGTCGGCGGTCCCCACGAAGACTGACCGGCCGGTGGAGACGGCGCCGACGTACTGGCTTCGCGGCACGGGCGACGGGGACGGGCAGCCGCCAACCGCGTTTCCCGGCCGCGTCGGAGTCCTGGTCGTCGGTGGCGGGCTGATGGGCGTGGCGAGCGCGTACTGGCTCGCCCGCCGTGGCCTCGACGTGCTTGTCTGCGAGGCCCGAAGCCTCGGGTACGGGGCGAGCGGGCGCAACATCGGCGTGGTGCTGCCCGCGCCACGGGCCACCGAGGACTGCGCCCTGCTCGCCGAGGTGCTGCGCGAGGAGCGGGTGGACGCCGCGTACCAGGAGGCCGGCCATCTCACCCTCGCCTCGTCCGCACCGGTCTGGGACCGGGTGCGCGCCGAGGTGGCGAGGCGTCCCACCGGTGCCGCGCCGCTGCACGCGCTGACGCGTCCGGAGTGCGAGGACCTGCTCGGCATGCGGATCAACCGACGGTTCGCGGGCGGTCGCTGGGCCACCGACGGGCGCGGCGTGGATCCGGTTCGCCTGGTCGACGGCCTCGGGCGCGCGGCGCGCGAGCACGGGGCGGCCATCGCCACCGGGACGCGGGTCCGGACCGTCGCCCCGGTACGCGGCAACGGCCGGCTGGCGGCGGACACCAGCCGCGGCCGGGTGATCGCCGACGCCGTCGTGCTCGCCTGCCACCTCGACATCGGCCGGTTCGTGCCGTCCCTGGCAGGGACGCTCACGCCGGCCCGGGGTCAGGTGATGGCGACCGCGCCGGCTCGGCAGGTGTTCCCTTTCGGGATGGCCGTGGACTGGGGCAGCGTCTACTGGCGGCAGGCCGGTGACGGCACGATCCTGGTCGGTGGGTGCCGCCAGGTCGACCCCGACCGTGAGAAGAGTGCGCGGGCACTGGTCAATCCCCGGATCCAGTGCCACCTCGACGGATTCCTCCCGGACGCGTTCCCGGACCTGCCGCCGCTGCGCACCAGCCAACGATGGGCCGGGGTGATGGACTGCACCCCGGACGGTCGGCCGGTCGTGGGCCAGGCGGCCGGCCAGGCCGACCGGTGGGTGATCGGGGGCTTCGGCGGCCACGGCATCCCGCCCGCCCTGGCCACGGCCCGGGCGTTGGCCGAAGCCGTCGCCACCGGCACGGATCAGGAGCTGCTCGCGCCATTCGCCCCGGACCGTTTCCAGACGTCAGACCAGCCCTGAGAAGGGACACCGCCGTGATCGAGAGCCCGCTGCGCGAGGCGCCGCTGCTGTTCGTGTTCATCGACATCTCCTCGCTGCCACGGCACCGGCGGCTCTGCGAGGACGTGCTCGGCTTCCGCGTGGTGGAGAACCAGTTCCACCCGCCGCACGAGCACCACGGCCTGGTCAAGTACGACGCCGGCGGCACCATCCTGGCCCTCAACCTGTTCACCGAGAGCAAGTTCCGGCAGGGCACCTCGGACGCCCTGACGCTGGTCTGCCGTACGGCCGGCGGTCCCGGCGACCCGCGCCTCGACGCGTACGGCACGCGCGCCGACGGCCTGTTCACCGACCGCGACGGCCACCACTTCGTGCTGGGCGCCGGCGACTCCGACCGAGGTGCCGAGATCGTGGAGGTCCGGCTCGCCGTCTCCAGCCTCACCGCGTCGGTCCCGTTCTACCGGGACGTGCTCGGCCTCGAACTGCGCGATCAGGACGCCGACTCCGCACGGTTCGCCACCGGCACCGTCGACCTGACCCTCGAACTGTGCCCCGACACCCCGGACGGCCGGAAGGCGCGGTTCAACGGCTACCTGGTGGTGTTCCACGTACCGGAGGTCCGCGCCGCGGCGGCGGCCCTGGCCGAGCGGGGCCTGGCCTTCCGCGGGCCGGTCGGGTTCAGCGACATCGGTGGCACGGTGCGCTTCAACGACCCGACCGGGCACGTGCTGTGCCTGTACGAGCCGTCGGCCGAGAGCCTCACCTGGGGCAGTGCCGACAAGGTACGCGAGCTGACCGCCCGACGCACGCACCGGCTGTGACCAGGCCGCGGGCCGCCGCGGCACTAGACTGTGGGCGGACCCGTCGCCGTGCTCATCATGAGAAGAGGAGCCGACCATGACGACTGTCTTCGCGACCTACCGGGTACGTAAGGATCAGCTTGAGCAGTTCGACGATGCGTTGCGCGGGCACTGGAGACTGCTGCACGACAGTGGTCTGGTCACCGACGAGCCGGCGATCGTGCTGGCCCGGGACGCCGAGGACGGGCCGGTCCGCATGGAGATCTTCACCTGGCGCGACGAGGCCGCCGTCGACGCCGCCCACGAGCACGAGGCGGTGATGGCGCTGTGGGGGAAGCTGGAGTCGTGGTGCGAGGAGCGCGAGTCCGGGCCGAGCGTGGAGTTTCCCCACGTCACGCGGCTCGCCTGAGCCGAACGCCGGTGACCGCCGCGGCGCCGGTCGTTGACCCGCGGATCGTCGGCCGGCGCGTGCCCGGCGTGGACGGTCTGACGTGGATGATCCACTTCGACCCGGGCACTCCCGCCGACAACCC
>NZ_JBFBAO010000073.1:0-23118 GCF_040682255.1 Micromonospora sp. NPDC051296
CACGGCGACCTGGCCGGTGATGCTGTCGGCCACCGCGTCGAGGATCTCGTCCTTGGTGGCGAAGTGGTTGTACAGCGACGGTCCGCGTACGCCGAGTTCGGCGGCGAGCCGGCGGGTGGAGAACCCGGCCAGCCCCTCGGTGTCGATCAGCGCGGCGGCGGCCTCGACGATCCGCTGCCGGCTGAGCAGCGCCTGTCGCGGCCGGGGCATGGGTCTCCTCCTCCTGGTCGGTGCTTCGCGCGGAACACTCCGGTCGGTGCTCCGCCCGGAACTTTGCCACACCGGGGTCTGGACAGCATAAAACTTCCAGCGCTAGTTTAGCGCCCATGGACCTCCACCTCTCCGCCGAACAGGCCGCGGTCCGCCGGCTCGCCGCCGACTTCGTCGATCGCGAGGTGGCACCGCACGCGGCGGCCTGGGACCGGCGCGAGGCGGTCGACCCCGGCATCGTGGGCAGGCTCGGCGAGGTGGGCTTCCTGGGCCTGACCATCCCCGAGGAGTACGGCGGATCCGGTGGCGACCACCTGTCGTACTGCCTGGTGCTGGAGGAACTCGGCCGGGGCGACTCCGCCGTCCGCGGCATCGTCTCGGTCTCGCTCGGGCTGGTCGCCAAGGCCATCGCCGGGTACGGCACCCCCGAGCAGCGGGAGCGGTGGCTGCCCCGGCTCTGCCGCGGTGACGTGCTGGGCTGCTTCGCGCTGACCGAACCGGACAGCGGCTCGGACGCCGCCGCCCTGACCACCCGGGCGGTGCCCGATGGCGATGACTGGCTGATCACCGGCCGGAAGACGTTCATCACCAACGGCACCACCGCCGACGTGGCCCTGCTGTTCGCCCGTACCGGCGGCCCGGGCCACCGCGGCATCACCGCCTTCCTGATCCCCACCGACACCCCCGGCCTGCACCGCAGCGAGATCCACGGCAAGCTCGGCCTGCGCGGCCAGGCCACCGCCGAGCTGACCCTCGACGCGGTCCGGGTGCCCGATGCCGCCCGCCTCGGCGACGAGGGCGGCGGCTTCCGGCTGGCGCTGGCCACCCTGGCCAAGGGCCGGATGTCTGTCGCCGCCGGCTGCGTCGGCATCGCCCAGGGCTGCCTGGACGCCGCCGTCGGCTACGCCGGCCAGCGGACGCAGTTCGGCAAGCCCATCGCCGGGCACCAGCTCGTGCAGCAACTGCTCGCCGGCATCGCGGTCGACACCGCCGCCGCGCGGCTGCTGGTCTGGCGGGTCGCCGACCTGATCGACCGGGGGCAGCCGTTCGCCACCGAGGCGTCGATGGCGAAGCTGTTCGCCAGCGAGGCCGCCGTCCGCGCGGCCAACGACGCCATCCAGGTCTTCGGCGGGTACGGGTACATCGACGAGTACCCGGTCGGCAAGTACCTGCGCGACGCCCGCGTCGCCACCCTCTACGAGGGCACCAGCCAGATCCAGCAACTACTCATCGGGCGGGCGCTCACCGGCGTCAACGCCTTCTGAACTCCCAGGGAGACAACGTGACCAGATTCGCCGACCGGGTCGCCGTCGTCACCGGCGCGGCGCAGGGCATCGGTGCCGCTACCGCCCACCGGCTCGCCGCCGAGGGCGCCGCCGTCGCCGTGGTCGACCTCGACGCCGGCCGCAGCCAGGCCGTCGCCGACGAGATCGTGGCCGCCGGCGGCCGGGCCGTCGGGATCGGCTGCGACGTGACCGACGCCGAGGCGGTCACCGCGATGGGGGAGCGGGTCGCGCAGACCTTGGGCGGGTGGCACGTGCTGGTCAACAATGCCGGCATCACCCGCGACAACCTGCTGTTCAAGATGCCGCTGCCGGAGTGGGAGGCGGTGCTGACCACCAACCTGACCAGCATGTTCCTCTGCTGTCAGGTGGCCCAGCAGCACATGGTCGCGGCCCGCTACGGCCGGATCGTCAACCTCAGCAGCCGGTCCGCGCTCGGCAACCGGGGCCAGGTCAACTACGCCGCGGCCAAGGCCGGCGTACAGGGCCTCACCGCCACCCTGGCGATCGAGCTGGGCCCGTTCGGCATCACCGTCAACGCCGTCGCCCCCGGTTACGTGGCCACCGGGATGACCGCCGCCACCGCCGAGCGGGTCGGCGCCACCGCCGAGGAGCACCAGCGGCGCGTCGCCGAGTACACCCCGCTGCGGCGGGTCGCACAGCCCGCCGAGATCGCCTCGGTGATCGCCTTCCTGGCCAGCGACGACGCGTCGTACGTCAGCGGCCAGACCCTGTACGTCAACGGCGGCGCGCGCTGAGGGGGCGCGTCCGCGGAGAGGAGCCGGTGAACCCATGGACTTCGGACTGTCCGACGAGGAACGCGCCATCCGCGATACGGCCCGCGACTTCATCGCCAAGGAGGTCATGCCGCTGGAGCCGGAACTGCTGCGCCGGGAGCGGGCGCACCGGCCCGGCCTGGAGCGCTCCGAGCTGCGGGAGTTGCAGCTCAAGGCGCGCAAGTTCGGCTTCTGGGGGCTGGCCACCCCGCAGGAGTACGGCGGCATGGACCTGCCCGCCGTGGTCCAGTCGCTGATCTGGACGGAGATCGGCCGGTCGTACGTGCCGTTCCGCTTCGGTGGCGAGGCCGACAACATCCTCTTCCACGCCACCGAGGAGCAGAAGCGGGAATTCCTGCTGCCCACCATCGAGGGCGAGCGGGTCTCGTGCTTCGCCATCACCGAGCCGGGCGCCGGCTCGGACGCCGCCAACATCAGGTTCGGCGCCCGCCGCGCCGGCGACGACTGGATCCTCAACGGCGAGAAGACCTTCATCACCGGCGGCAACGACGCCGACTTCGCCATCGTCATCGCGGTCACCGACCCCGAACGGGGCGCCCGCCAGGGCGGAGCCACCGCCTTCCTGGTGGACCGGGCGATGGGCTGGCGCTCCGAGTTCATCCCCACCATGGGCGAGGGCGGCCCGGCGTCGCTGATCTTCGACGACGTACGGGTGCCGCACCGCAACATCCTCGGTGAGGTCGGTCAGGGCTTCACCCTCGGCATGGAATGGATCGGCAAGGGGCGCTACACCATCCCCTCGCACGCCGTCGGCATCGCCGAGCGGGCCCTGCGGATGGCGATCGAGCAGGCCAACACCCGGGAGACGTTCGGCGCGAAGATCGGCACCAACCAGGCGATCCAGTGGATGATCGCCGACTCGGAGACCGAGTTGGAGGCGGCCCGCTGGCTCATCCTGCGCGCCGCCTGGACGGTCGACCAGGGCCTCGACCCCCGGCACGCCTCCTCGATGGCCAAGCTCTACGGTGCCGGCATGGTCAACCGGGTGGTGGACCGGGTGCTCCAGATTCACGGCGGCATGGGCTACACCCGCGAACTGCCTATCGAACGCTGGTACCGGCAGGTGCGCCTCTACCGGATCTTCGAGGGCACCGACGAGATGCAGCGGCTGATCATCGCCCGCGACCTGCTGCGCGGCTTCACGAAACTCGGAGGGCACCTGGCATGAGGATCTTCGCCGGCATCGACGACCTGGCCGCCGCGGTCGGCGAGACCATCGGCCCGGGTCCTTGGTATCCGGTCGACCAGCGCCGGGTCGACCTGTTCGCCGACGCCACCGACGACCACCAGTGGATCCACGTCGACCCGGCCCGAGCGGCGGCCGGGCCGTACGGCGGCACCATCGGCCATGGCTACCTGACGCTGTCCCTGCTGCCCGCGCTGGTCGGCCGGTTGTACCGGGTCGACGGGGTGCGGATGGGCGTCAACTACGGCCTCAACCGGGTCCGGTTCCCCGCACCGGTACGTGTCGGCAGTGCGGTACGGGCGGTCGCCACCATCGGCGAGGTGAGCCGGATCGAGGGCGGAGCGCAGGTGTTCACCACGGTGACCGTGGACAGTGACGCGGGCGGCAAGCCGGTCTGTGTCGCCGAGACGGTCAGCCGCCTTTACGGCGGCCCACCCCGGTGACCGTCCTCCCCGAGCCGTGCTTGACGGGGTGATCGAGCCGCGTCAACCTTGTCACGCTTGTCGGGGTCGGCGGTCGACAACGGCGGAGGAGTAGGGCATGACGCGCTGGACGTACGACGACATCCCCGATCAGCGTGGGCGTACCGCGATCGTCACCGGGGCCAACACGGGGCTCGGCTTCGAGACCGCCCGGATGCTGGTGGCCAAGGGAGCGCAGGTCGTCCTCGCCTGCCGGAACATCGCCAAGGGCGAGGCCGCGGCCGGCCGGATCCGGGCGGAACACCCGGCGGGCGAGGTGACCTGCGCCCCGCTCGACCTGGCCGATCTCGATTCGGTGGCCGCGTTCGCCGCCGGATATCGCGCCGACCACGATCGGCTCGACCTGCTGATCAACAACGCCGGGGTGTTGTATCCCCCGCTGCAGCGCACCCGGCAGGGCTTCGAGCTTCAGTTCGGCACCAACCACCTCGGCCACTTCGCGCTCACCGGCCACCTGCTCCCGGTGCTGCTGGCCACCCGGACGGCACGGATCGTCAGCGTGGCCAGCAACGCCCACCGCACCGGTCGGATCGACTTCGACGACCTGAACTGGGAGCGGCGCCGCTACCAGCGGTTCGCCGCGTACTCGCAGAGCAAGCTCGCCAACCTGCTGTTCACCCTGGAACTGCACCGCCGCCTGACCGAGGCCGGTTCGCCGGTACGGGCCACCGCCGCCCATCCCGGCTGGACCTACACCGGTCAAGACCGTGCCAGCGACGGCCTGGTCAACGCCGCCGGCCGGTTCATCGCGATGAAGGTGCACGACGGGGCGCTGCCGGCCCTGCGCGCCGCCACCGACCCGGACGCCGACAGCGGCAGCTACTGGGGGCCGGCGCACCGCTTCGAGTACGCCGGCCCGCCGGTCCGCGCCAGCAGGACGAAGCGGGCCCAGGACGTCGCCGTCGCGGGGCGACTCTGGGCGGAGAGTGAACGGCTGACCGGCGTACCGGTCACCGTGACCTCGGTGGACCGTACGGAGTCCTGAGTGGCGGCGACCAACTGGTGTGCTAGCGTTTCGAGCATGATCATTGCGTTCGTGCGCCTGCGTTCCGCCTGAGGCGGCGCGTCGCACCGGTCCTCCATCGACCGGCTCTCGACCTGGTAGAGCCCTAGCTTGAGCTGAGCGGCCCGGGTCACGTCTGCGTCGTGTCGTCGCCGGATGGCATCCTTCCTCCGACTCGACAGGACCTCTTCACATGCGTAAATCGACTCATATCGCCATGGTTGGCAGCACCGCGCCAAGCCACATCTACCCGTCCCTGGCGCTGATCCGGGAACTGGTCAACCGGGGACACCGGGTGACCTACGCCGTCGGCGACCCGCTCACCGGACTGGTCGCTCCGACCGGGGCGGAGCCGATCGCCCATCCGTCGATCCTGCCGCAGGGCGACACCGCCTGGCCGGAAGACCCGGGTGAGGCGATGCGGGTGTTTCTCGACGAGGCCATCGCGGTGCTGCCGCGCCTGACCGCCCGCTACGACGCGGACCGCCCGGACCTCGTGCTCTACGACATCGGCGGGCTACCCGGACCATTGCTCGGCGCCCGTTACGGCGTGCCGGCGGTGCAACTGTCGCCGGCGATGGTCGCCTGGGACGGCTACGACGAAGACATGGCGGATTTCCTCACCGCCCTGTACGCGTCGGAGTCCGGGCGGAACTACTACGCCACCTTCGACACGTGGCTGGCCGCCAACGGCATCCACGAGGACTCGCGTAGCTTCCTGACGTATCCGCCGCAGGTGCTGGCGCTCATTCCTCGGGTGATGCAGCCGAACGCCGACCGGGTGCCGGCGCACCGGGTGCGGTTCGTCGGCCCGTGTCTCGACCCGGCCCGGCTCACCGAACCGTGGACCCCGCCGACCGACGGGCGACGGGTCCTGCTGGTCTCGTTCGGCACTGCCTACAACGACCAGTTGCCGGTCTACCAGGACTGCCTGCGTGGGTTCGCCGACTCGCCGTGGCATGTCGTGCTCGCCGTCGGCGACAAGGTGGACCCGGCCGACCTGGGGCCGCTGCCGGACAACGTCGAGGTGCACCGCAGCGTGCCGCAGTTGGCGGTACTGGCCCACGCGTCGGCCTTCGTCACGCACGCGGGCATGGGAAGCTGCACCGAGGCGCTCTGGTTCGGCGTGCCCACGGTCGCGATCCCGCAGGCGGTGGACCAGTTCAGCAACGCCGACCGGTTGGTCGACGCCGGTGTCGGCCGCCGGTTGCCCGCCGAGGAGGTCACCGCGGAGACGCTGCGCGCGACGGTGGACGCGGTCGCCGACGATCCGCAGTTGCGGCGCAGGCTGGCCGAGATCCAGTCCGAGATACAGGCGAGCGGCGGACCGGGGCACGCGGCGGACGCGGTGGAGGCGTACCTCGCCGAGCGCTGACCGCGTTCGGGTGGGCCGTCCGACCGGATTCGTTCCGACCGGACGGCCCGCCGAACCGCGGCCATGGCGTCAGTCGCGGTCGTCGTCCCGGTCGTTGTCCCGGTCGTTGTCCTGGTCGTCGTCCCGGTCGTCGTCCCGGCCGTCGTCGGCGAGGATCGCCCCGGTGACGGCGTCCACGTCGACCTCCCGTTCCCGGCCGCCGAGCACGAACTCGATCTCCCAGATCGGGCCGCCGTTGCGTTCGTCCAGTTCGGCCTCGGTCACCCTGGCACCGGCGAACCGACGGGTGACGATCTCCGCGGCCTGCACGGCGTTCACCGGACGCGGCCCGAACTTCGCGTCCAGCCTCGGGTCGATCTCGATCTCGAAGCCCGCGCCGGATCTCGCGCCGGCTCGCTGGCGGGAGTCCTTGGCAGTGGCCAACGCGGTGCCGGCCACCAACGGGACGGCGACACCGGCGATGGTGATCGCCACCAGCACTGCTCTACGCATCCTGACCTCCGAGGGTGTCCACTGGTGCCGCGACGCGGACGGCCGATGACGGCCCGGCGTCGTCGGCCGGCTGACTACGCCCGGGGGTACGCGTCGCCCCGCCGCCCCGGCTCAACCTCCGGTCGAACTCTGGCCGTGTCCTGGCCGATTCCTGGCATCGCGCGCCCGGCAATACCACCACCGCGGCCACTCCCGGCCCGTCGACGGCCTCCAACCGTGCCGCCCACCGCTGGCCTCAGCGAGCTTGCGGACCAGCGCGAGCCCGAGCCCGGTGCCACCGGGAGACGCGCCGGGCGCCCGCCAGAACGGCTGGAACGCCTGCGTACGCTGCGCGACGGTGAGCCCAGGGCCGGCATCGGCAACCCGCAGCTCGACAGTGCCGGCGTCACCGCCCACCGCCGGGCCGGCCGAGGCGGCCCCCGGCTTGGCCGTGCCGGCGTCACCGCCAGCCGGGCCGGCCGTGCCGGCGTCAGCGCCAACGGCCGTGCCGGCGTCAGTGCCCTCCGGGGCCGACAAGGCGGCGTCAGCGCCCACGGCCGGGCCCCACGAGACGGCGACGGTGCTGCCGGCCGGTGCCGCGCCCAGCGCGTTCGCCAGCAGGTTGTCCAGGATCTGGTCGATGGCGCCGGGCAGCGACCACGCCCATGTCGCGTCCGGCCCGGACACCCGCAACGCGACGCCTCGCTCGGCCGCCACCGGAGGATCAGCAACGCGAAGGTGAGGTAGGTGACCAGGAGGCGGCGGACCATGTACGGGTCAGGCCGCCACGGCGAGCCGGAAACCCACCCCGCGTACGGTCTCGATGCGCGCCGGATCGCCGAGCTTGCGGCGCAGGCTGGCGACGTGGAAGTCCAACGTCTTGCCCCGACCGAAGAAGTTCGGTGACCACACCGTCTCCAGCAGGGTCCGCCGGGTGACCACGGCGCCCGGATCCACGGCCAGTGCCACCAGCACGTCGTACTCCTTCGGGGCGAGGGGGACGGGCGCGTCCCGCAGCGTCACCTGGCGGGTGCGGCGGTCGATGACCAGGTCGCCAAGCCGCTGCGCGCCGTCCGACGTGGTGTGCCCGGCGCCGGCGCCGGCGCACGGGTCCGGCGGCCGACGGCATGCATCCGTGCGACGAGTTCCCGCAGGCTGAACGGCTTGGTCAGGTAGTCGTCCGCGCCGAGTTCCAGTCCCAGTACCCGGTCGGCCTCGCCGCCCCGGGCGGTCAACATGATCACAGGCAGGTCCGCGTCGTGACGCAGCGTCCGGCAGACCTCGATGCCGTCGATGTCGGGCAGGCCGAGGTCCAGCAGCACCATGTCGGCCCGGGGCGCGGCGAGGGCCGCGGCACCGGTGGCCACCCGCCGCGCCCGGATGCCGTAGCGGGCCAGACCCTCGACCAGCGGTTCCGCGATCGAGTCGTCGTCCTCCACCAGCAGCACGTCCATCGCACGGCCTCCTCACGCCTGTCGTATCCGCGCCGGCGCCGGCGGTGGGACGCACGAGCGCGTCGGCCCGCGGTGCCGATGCGAGCAGGAATACGGTGCGGCCCGGCCGAGAAGTTCAACGGCGTCGCCCTGCTGGAGCGACGCGGCCCGTCGTGGGGTGAACCGTGTTAAGAGGGGCCCCTTCCGCTACCTGAGGCGTTAAGAAGGGGCCCCTCCTTACATCTCTACGGGTACTGGGTGAGGTAGACGGGGGCGCCGACCCGGGTCATGTCGGCGGCTTCGCCCACGCCGTTGACGACGTGGTCGATGGTGCCGGCGCTGAGGTTCACCGTCATGATGTGGTGCAGCCGGATGCCCGGCCGCACCGGCACCTCGAACCCGTTCTCGGTGCGGATCGACGGGTTGTTCTGGTTGAACACGTACACGCCGCCGCCGTGGAGGGTGTGGTGTCGAACCCGGTCGCCGACCTTGTAGCCGGCCCACCCGTTGACCTTGCCGTTGCGCCAGTCGGCCTGCGTCGGCGGGTCGTACGGCAGCTCGTTCTGGTAGAGGATCGTGGTGCCGTGCTCGCCGTTCCAGACGGTGTTGTACCGCTGGAAGTGCTCGACGAACAGGCCGGTGGCGGTCACGTGGTCGCCGTTGATGATCGCACCGTAGCGGCCGGTGTTGGTACGCCACCGGTCGGTGTCGCCGTTGACCCCCTCGGTGAAGCCCTCGACGCCGTGGTCGCCGCGCCACACCCAGGTGTGGTCGATCAGGACGTGGTCGCTGTTGACCTCCAGTGCGGTGTCCGTCTTGCCGATGTGCGGCCCGCCGACGCGGAAGTACACGTCGGACAGTGTCGTCGGGTTGTTCGGCGTGCTGTGGTTGCGGCCGTTGCGGGGTCCCACCCGCAACAGCACCGGCGACTCCTTGAGGCCGGCGTCGATGGTGACCCCGGCGACCACCACGCCGGGTACGCCGGCGACGGTGAGCGGCACCGCCCCGTTGACGGCGGTGAGGGTGGCGTGTCCGATGCCGAGTACGACCGTGTCGGGCCGGCGTACCTCGATGCTGCGGGCCACGTCGTACACCCCGGGGGTGAGCAGCAGGTGCTTGCCCCGGGCGAGTTGGGAGTTGATGACCTGCACCGAGTCGGACGGTTTGGCGACGAAGAAGTCACCGATCGGGATGGTCCGCCCCGGCGTCATGCCGGTGGCCCAGGTGATGCCACGGGTGTCCCGGCGCGCGACGGGCACCCGGACCTGGTACTTGCCCTTGGCGTCGACGTACAGGTACGGCTTCTCCCGGCTGATCGGGGTGGTGTCGAGCGTGGTGTACGGCGGGTCGGGGAAGCCGGCGTCGTCGGGGGCGCCGACCACGCCGGAGAACACCTGGTTCCACACCCCGTTGGACCAGCTCCCGATCTCGCTGTCACGGGTCAGCCACTGCTGCTGCGAGCCGTTGATGGTGGCGGGCAGCCGGGAGTCGGCGATGAACCCGCCGCTGGCGTACTGCGGCCCGTTGGTGCAGTAGTCCATCAGCGACAGCCCGCCGCCGCTGATGTCGAGCCGGCGCATCGACACCGCCTGGGACACCGCCCAGAAGTTGGCCGAGGCGCGGCACCCGTCCTGGCCGGCGGCGTTGATGTGCAGCGACAGGTTGGACAGGGTGCGCCAGAAGTTGACCAGTGCGATGCAGTTGCCGGTGCCGCCCTCGGTCAGGCAGCGGTTGTACGCCTCCACCTTGCCGTTGATCACGACGTCGGTGGGGGAGGCGCCCAGTCCGGAGATCTCGGTGTAGTAGCCGACCTTTATCTGTAGGGGCTGGTCGGCGGTGCCGTAGCTGCCTGGCCGGAAAAGGTAGGCGTGCCGGGTGGTGCCCATCTCGTTGTCGACCTGCGCGGCGTGGGCCGCGTCGAGGGTCGCCTGGATCTGGCTGACCGGCATGCTCGGGTCGAAGATCGTGACGTTGGGCCCGAAGGCGGGCGTGGCGGGGCGCGGCGGGCCGGCCGTGACCGGGGTGTTGGTGGCCACCGCGGTGGTGGTCAGCACGAGGCCGAGAGCGAGTGCCCGGCCGAGTCGCCGGCGGGATCGTGGTGGGGTCGGCATACGTTCGTCCTTCCCGTCGGGCCCTGTGCGTTCCGGCCCGACGACGTGGTGGACCACGCGTGAGAGCGCTCTCTTGCATGGCGGACTTGTATCACGGTGTGAAGGAACTGGGTCGAGATGTTTCTACCCCGTAACGCCGCCGTGCGCCATGGTCCAGACCATCGATTTATTGCCCGACCCGAGTCCACAGGGGAGGCCCCGTCGAGGGACGCGGGACGTGTGGGACCACCGCGTAACGGAGTGGATGGACGTCCCGGCCGGATCGGGCGACCCGGCCGGGACGGAGCGGGTCAGCTGTCGGCGGGTGCGGCGCTGCCGCCGTGTCGCCGGGCCACGACGCCCAGCACGACGTCGACGACGAGGAAACCAAGCAGGGTCACGCCGAACCACGGCAGCGCCCAGCCGATCGCGACGGTGACCGGCACGCCGAGCAGCAGTGCCCACAACGGCAGCCCGCGCAGGCCGCCCCGGGCCGGCGGAGCCCCGACCAGGGCGCGTCGGTCGGTGCGGGTCGGGCGGCGTTGCCACCACATGCGGTAGCCCCAGACGATGACGCAGAGCATGCCGATGGCGAGCGCGGCGAGCAGGATCTGGTTGACCACGCCGAAGAGCAGGCCCATGTGGGCCTGGATGCCGAGGGTGCTCAGCTTGGCCAGCAGGGGCCAGTCGGCGAAGTCGCTACGGGCGATCACCGCCCCGGCCGCCGGGTCGACGGCCACCCGGTCCCGCCCGACCGGCCAGGTGTTGTCGGTCTGGGCGACGGACCAGGCGGTGCCGGGTTCACCGGGACTGATCTCGACCGGCCCGGACAGGCCGGCGTCGCGGGCCACGGTGAGCACCCGGTCGAAGGTCGCCGGGTCGGCCGCCGCCGGCGGCGCGCCACCGTGCTGGTGCTCCCCGCCGCCGTCGGCCAGGCCCCCGGACAGGCTGGTCGACAGCGCGGGCCGCCCGGCGTCGAGGGCGTCGAGGCCGGCGGCGAAGTTCTCCCCGGCGAACCGGGACCAGGTCAGCCCGGTCGTCGAGAGGATGAGCAGTCCGATCGCGAGCCAGACCCCGGTGGTGGCATGCCAGCCCCGGGTACGCCGGACGCCCTTGGCGGCCGACAGGTCCGGCACCAGCAGGTGCTTCGCCCGGCTCCGCCCGGTGCGGCGGCGACGCCACCACAGGATCACCCCGCCGAGCACCAGGACCCACAACCAGCTGGCGGCGATCTCCGAGTAGTGCCGGCCGAGGTCGCCCAGGTGCAGGTTGCGGTGCAGGTCGTCCAGCCAGGTGGTGGCGGGGGTGGAGCCGAACCAGGTGGTCAGCTGACCCGTCACCTCGCCCGTGTACGGGTCGACGTAGACGGTGTGCTGCTTGTCGCCCAGTTCCGGCAGCGCGAACACCACCTGCGTGGTCCGGTGACCGACGCCGGGGGAGACGGCGGCCAGGTCGCCGTCCGGGTGGGCGGCCCGCGCCGCGGTGATCTGCTCGGCCAGCGGCCTCGGCTGGTCGCCGACGGCGGCGACGGTGAGCTGGTCGCCGTAGAGGGCCTGGTCCAGTTGCGGTGTGACGGTGTACGCCAGGCCGGTCAGCGCCGCCACCACCAGGAACGGGGCGACCAGGATGCCGGCGTAGAAGTGCAGGCGGACCAGCAGCGCGGCCAGCGGCGAGGGGCGCCGTTGCGGGCGAGCGGCGGGCGTGGCGGCGGGGGACGGTTCCGGGCCGGGGGTGGGCTCCGGTGTCGGCGCACCGGACAATTCGGTCACAGACATGCACTTTTCCGATCGGTTTAGAGGTGTACGTGGAGCTGGCCCGTGCCCCTCGGGTCAGTGCTGTCGCCTTCGCCCGGATGCCCGCCGCCTGAGCACCTAGTCGGACGCCGTGCCCCGCCAGTTCCCGTTGACCCGGCTGAAGACCCGACGGCGGTCGAGGTGGTACGCCGACTGCCCGGAGTGTGGGCGCCACCAGTGCACCTCCCAGCCCGACCCCGGACGGGCATCCAGCCAGGTGGGAACAGCGACGCGTGGGGCGAGGCCGAGCAGCGTCACAGCGACCTGGTCGACGAGGCTGCTGACCTGACCGCCCGGGTGGGCGATGGCCACGACCATCACCGGACCGCGTTCGGACCGACCGACGCGCTCGGCCGCCTCACACCTGGGGCAGGCCGACGTAGTTCTCCGCAAGGCTGGTGGCGTACGCCTGGGAGGTGGTCACGTACCGCAGGGTCGCCGACTGCAGCTTCGCCTCGTACGGGTCGTCGGCGTTGAGCCGGTGCAGCATCGAGGTCATCCACCAGGAGAACTGCTGCGCCCGCCAGACCCGGCGCAGCGCCGTGGCCGAGTAACCGTCGAGCAGGTCGGTGCTGCCGTCGGCGTACCAGGCGGCGAACGCGCCGCCGAGCAGCGCGACGTCGGCGAGGGCGAGGTTCATGCCCTTGGCACCGGTCGGCGGCACGATGTGCACGGCGTCACCGGCCAGGAAGAGGCGCTGCCACTGCATCGGCTCGACCACGAAGCTGCGCAGCGGGGTGATCGCCTTCTCCAGGATCGGCCCCTCGTTGAGCGTCCAGCCCGGCACCGTCTCCAGCCGGGTACGCAGCTCGGCCCAGATCCGCTCGTCCGGCCAGTCGGCGATGTCCTCGTCGGCGGGCACCTGCAGGTACAGCCGGGAGATCTCCGGCGACCGCAGGCTGTACAGGGCGAAACCCCGCTCGTGCTGGGCGTAGATGAGTTCGTCCACCGCGGGCGGGGCGGCGGCGAGGACACCCAGCCAGGCGAACGGGTACGTCCGCTCGTACGTGCGCAGCACCCCGTCGGGCACCGCCGACCGGCTCACCCCATGGAAGCCGTCACAGCCGACCACGAAGTCGCAGTGCAGCTCCTCGTCCCGGCCCTCGTGCCGGAAGTGGACCACCGGTGCGGAGTCCAGGCCGGACAGGCGTACCGCCTCGGCCTCGAACAGGATCGTCCCGCCGGCCGCGAGCCGAGCGGCGATCAGGTCCTTGACCACCTCCTGCTGGCCGTACACGGTGATCGCCCGGCCGGTCAGCTCCGTCATCGGCACCCGGTGCGACTCGCCGTCGAAGCGCAGCTCGATGCCCTCGTGCCGCATTCCCTCCCGGTCCAGGCGGGCGCCCAGCCCGGTGTCCTGGAGCAGGTCGACCGAGCCCTGTTCGAGCACCCCGGCGCGGACCCGCTGCTCGACGTACTCCTGGCTGCGGCTCTCGATCACCACGGACTCGATGCCGTGCCGATGCAGCAGGTGCGACAGCATGAGACCGGCGGGTCCCGCCCCGACGATGCCGACCTGGGTACGCATCCGTGCCTCCTTGACCTTCCTGACAATGGAGGGCGACATTGTCGCCCCGGCCATCAGCCTGCCCGTTGGCGCGCTGAGTCGCCGCTGCCGGATTCCACTCAGTGGAAACCGAAGTCGATCATCCGGCCGCTCAGACCTGCCGGTTCCGTCCGGCCCACCACGCGGCCGTGCCCATGGTGACGGCGGCGACGCAGAGCGCGGCCAGCGGCACACTCCAGCCGGCGGAGGCGTCGCGCAGCCCGCCGAGCAGCAGTGGCCCGGCGGCGCCCACCAGGTAACCGACCGACTGCACCGTCCCGGACAGCTGCCGGGCCGACTGCGGGCCACGGGCCCGCAGCACGATCAGGGTCAGCGCGAGACCGATTCCCGCGCCCTGTGCCAGCCCCGTCACGGCCGCCCACAGCAGGTACAGGGCCGGGGCCAGCAGCAGGCCGAACAGTCCCACCGCCCAGGCCGCTGCCACACCGACGCCGAGCAGGCGTTGGTCGGGCAGCCGACCGGCCACCGCCGGCGCGGCCACGGCGGTGGCGATGCCGAGCAGGTTGAACAGCCCGAGCGCCCATCCGGCGCCGGCCGGGGAGACGCCGCCGTCCCGCAGGATCGTCGGCAGCCAGGCCAGCAGCGCGTAGTAGGTCAGCGACTGCATGCCCATGAACGCGGCGAGGGCCCAGGTGACCGGGGACCGTCGTACCGAGGTGCCACCGAGGGCGAGCGTGCCGGCGGCGTGGCGCCGACGCAGCTGCGGCGCCCAGACCACCGCGGCGACGGCGGCGAGCCCGCCCACCAGCAGCAGGGTGCCCCGCCAGCCGATCCCGGTGTGTGCCAGCGGCGCGGCGACCGCCGCCGCGACCGCCGCTCCGCCGGTCAACGCCGCCGTGGTCAGTGCGGTCACGGTGCCCTGCCGGTGGGCGAAGTCCTGCTTGACCACCCCGGGCACCAGTACGTTGCCGACGGTGATCGCCGCGCCGATGACCACGGTGCCGGCGATCATCCACCAGATCCCGGGCACCGTGCGGACCACGCTGCCCACCACGATGCCGAGCATGCCCGCCAGCAGCGCCGCCTCCATTCCGATCCGGCGGCCCAGCAGCGCGGCGAGCGGCGCGAACAGCCCGAAGCAGAGCACCGGCAGCGTGGTGAGCAGGCCCGCGGTGAAGTTGCCCAGGTCCAGGTCGGCCTGCACGTCCGGCAGCAGCGGGGAGAGCACCGCGATGGCCGCCCGCAGGTTCAGCGCGAGCAGCACCACACCGAGCAGCGTGGCCGGCCCGGCCAGCGTGCCGGGGGCCTCCGTCGCGGTGCGCCCGGCTGACTGTTGGCTCCGCATGCTCAAGCCCGCACCGCACTGCGGTCACCGGTCTGCTGCCGTTTGCTCAGGCCCGCACCTCGCTGCGCTCGGCGCCGGCCTGAGCGTTCTCCGCGCTGAGTTTGCCGATTCGCTCGCTGCCGCTCGCTCATGCGCTGGCCCGCTGCCGCATCGGCGCGTACGGCGGCATCGCCTCCTGCGCCTCGGCCAACCGGGCGGCCACCTGCTCGGCCGCCGCCCGCAGCGCCGGCACCAACCGCTGCGGGGCGGCACCGAGGCTGTGCCCGACGACGCCGATCGCGGCCAGGGTCGTCCCGTCGGCGCCGTGCACCGGGACGGCGACCGAGCAGGAGCCGAGGGTCATCTCCTCGTGCGTACGCGCCCAACCCCGCTCCCGGATCCCGGCCAGTTCCCGGGCCAGCCGGCCCGGTTCGGTGATGGTGTACGCCGTGCAGCGGCGCAGCGGACGACGCAGGTGTGCGGCGACGACCTCCGGCGGGGCGAACGCCAGCAGCGCCTTGCCGACCCCGGTGGCGTGCAGCGGCAGCCGGCCCCCGGCCCGGGAGATGGTCGGGACCGACCGGTGCCCGGTGACCTTCTCCACGTACAGCGCCTCGTCGCCGTCGCGGACCGCCAGGTGCACGTTCTCCCGCAGATGCGTGTACAGCTCCTGGAGGTACGGCTGGGCCGCCTCGCGCAGCCGGGTGTGCAGCGGCGAGAGCAGCCCGGCCTCCCACAGCCGTACGCCGATGGTGTACGTGCCGTCGGCGGCGCGCGACAGCGCCCGGCCGGCCACCAGTTCGGCGACCAGCCGGTGCGTGGTGGCCAGCGGCAGCCCACTGCGCCGGGCGATGTCGCTGAGCGCCAGTGCCGGGTGGGCCACGTCGAACGCGCCGAGGATGGCCAACACCCGCGAGGTCACCGACACACCCGGTGACCGGGTCCCGCCCGCCACCGTTGCCTCCCTTCCCCGACTCAGAACGGGTAGCGGGTGATGTCGCCCTGCATGGTCAGCCACTGCGTCTCGGTGAACGCCTCCAGGTTCGCCGCCGCCCCACCGAACCGGGAACCGGTGCCGGAGGCGCCCACCCCGCCGAACGGGGCCACCGCCTCGTCGCCGACGGTCTGGTCGTTGATGTGCACGATGCCGCTCGGGATGCGGTCGGCCAGCGCCATCGCCTTCATCACGTCGCGGCTGAGGATGCCCAGCGACAGCCCGTACTCGGTGCCGCCGGCCAGGGCCGCGGCCTCGTCCAGGTCGGTGAAGGTGAGCACCGGGGCCACCGGGCCGAAGACCTCCTGCGCGTACGCCGGGGTGGCCGCGGTGACCCCGGCGAGCACGGTCGGACGGTAGAACAAGCCGTCGTAGGTGCCACCGGCGGCCAGCCGGGCCCCCGCGTCGACGCTCGCGGTGACCAGCGAATGGATCTTGTCGCGCTGGGCTTCGTCGATGATCGGCCCGAGCGCCACCTGCTCCTTGGCCGGGTCGCCGACCGGCAGGTGGTCGGCCTTCTCGGCGAGCGCTTCGACGTACCGCTCGGCGAGGCTGGCGTGCACCAGGTGCCGGCCGGTGGTCATGCAGATCTGCCCCTGGTGCAGGAAGGAACCCCAGGCGCCGGCCGAGACGGCGAGGTCGAGATCCGCGTCGTCGAGCACCACCAGGGCGGAGTTGCCGCCCAGCTCCAGGTGGGCCCGCTTCAGGTGCCGGGCGGCGGCCTCGCCGACCTTGCGACCGGCGGCGGTCGACCCGGTGAAGCTGATCACCCGTACGTGCGGGTCGGCGACCAGCGCCTCGCCGGCGTCCACCCCGCCGGGCAGCACGTGCAGCAGGCCCTCGGGCAGCCCGGCCTCCTCGAAGATCCGGGCTAGGGCCAGCCCGCCGGAAACCGCCGTGCGCAGGTCCGGCTTGAGCACCACCGCGTTGCCCAGCGCCAGCGCCGGCGCGACCGAGCGGATCGCCAGGATCAGCGGGAAGTTGAACGGCGCGATGACGCCGACCACGCCGACCGGCAGCCGGCGGGCCAGGCTCAGCCGGGGCTGGGCGCTCGGGATGATCTCGCCGAGCGGGTGCGACGCCAGCGACGCCGCCTCGTAGCACTCCTGGGCTGCGGTGGCCGTCTCGACGCCCGCCTTCGGCGGGATCGACCCGGCCTCGCGGACCAGCCAGTCACCGACCTCGGCGGCGTGCTGCTCCCACAGCGCCCCGGCGCGACGCAGCACGGCGGCCCGCTCCTGGTAGCTGGTCGCCGCCCAGGCGCGTTGCGCGGCGGCGGCCCGGGCGCAGGCGCGCGCCACGTCGGTGGGATCCGCCACACCGACCCGGCCGATCTCCTCGCGGGTGGCGGGGGAGCGCACGGCGGCCGTGCCGCCGGCCGCCTCCACCCAGCCGTCGCGGTAGATCGTGCCGTGCCAGGTTCCGGTGTCGAGCAGGGTCATCGGGGGGTCCTCCTTGCCAGGTGGTGCGGAATGCCGTGGTGGTCAGGGTTCGACGTACCCGTCGCCGACCGGCACGTCGAGCAGCAGCGGCTCGGTGCGCTCGGCCAGGGTGGGGACGACCTCGTCCAGAACGGCCAGCAGGTCGGCGTGGTCGGTGATCCGGCGGGCCGGGCAGCCCAGGGCGCCGGCCAGGTCGTGGATGCTGACGTCGTCGAAGGCGGGCCAGGGTGCCTTGCCTCCGGCCTTGTCGGCGAGCCGGTCCATGATGGCGTACCGGCCGTTGGAGAGCACCACGAACAGCACCCCGCAGCCGTAGCGCGCGGCGCTCCACAGGCCCTGGATGCCGTACAGCGACGAGCCGTCGCCGAGCACCGCGACGACCGGCCGGGACGGGTCGCCCAGGCGCAGCCCGGCGGCGGCGGGCAGGCCGAAGCCCAGGCCGCCCATGGCCGCGCTGACGAAACCTCGGGGCTCCCGCGCGGGCAGCAGCCGGTGCAGGTCGGGCCGGCTGGACGGCGTCTCCTCGACCAGCACGACGTCGCGGGGCAGCCGCTGGGCGAGGGCGACGAAGACGTGTTCGGGCCGCATCGGCTCACCGGCGGCCGGCGGCGTGACGGTCCCTTCCCGGGTCGCCGGGGACCGGGCGGCGGCCGGCTCGGCCACCGCGGGTCGCGGGGCGAGCCGTTCGGCCACGGCAGCGCACAGCGTTGCCGGGTCGGCCAGCACGGCCAGGTCGGCGCGGCTGTGGTGCAGCTCGTCCGGGTCGTCGGAGACCACGGCCACGGTGAGGCCGTCGGGCACCAGCGGCCCGGGCTCGAACGGGTACTGCCGGAACGCGCCGGTGCCCACGACCAGGGCCACGTCGTGCCCGTCCAGCACCGCGCGCAGCCGGGACCGGCCGGCCGGCAGGTGCCCGGCGAACTGCGGGTGGTCCTGCGGGAAGCCGGCGCGGGCACCGAACGGCTCCTGCCACACCGGCGCACCCAGCCGCTGCACCAGCGTCACCAGCGCATCCCAGGTACGCCGGTCGTCCGCCCCGGCGCCGACCACCACCACCGGATTGGCCGCGGTGTCGAGCAGCCGGGCCACCTCCTCGGCCGCCGGGCCCGCACCGGGATCGGCGCGCCGCACGGTGACCGGGGCGGCCAGGCCGAGCGCCGGGTCGACCGGCGCCGACCAGTCGTTCATCGGCACCACCACGATGGCCGGGCCACGGTGGGCCACGGCCTCGTGCCACGCCCGCCGCACCGCCGCCGGTACGTCCTGCGGCAGCACCGGTTGGTTGACCCAGACCGGGTACGCCCCGGCGAGCCCGTCGAGCCGCCCGGCGAGGAACGGCTCCAGCGCCAGGTGCCGGCGGTCCTGCTGGCCGACGAGCACGACCAGCGGGGCGCGGTTGACCCGGGCGGTGGCCAGTGCGCCGACGGCATTGCCGAGCCCGGCGGTGGTGTGCAGGTTGACCAGCGCCGGCTGCCCGGTGGCGAGGGCGTGGCCGGTGGCCATGCCGACCACCGAGCCCTCGTGCAGGGCGAGGACGAACTCCAGGTCGTCGGGCAGGTCGGTGAGGAAGGGCACCTCGGTCGAGCCCGGGTTGGCGAAGATCCGGTGCATGCCGTGCTGGCGCAGCACGTCGAGGGTGGCCTCCCGGACGGTTGTCACGCGGTCACCGTCGGGATCGGGTCGCCGGTCTCCACGGTCGAGTCGTCGGCCTTCGCGCTGCTGGTGGCGTGGTACGTCTTGGCCCGCTGGATCTGCGCGAAGACGTGCCCGCGCAGCTCGGCGAACCGGGCCGACGAGCGGGTCGACAGCTGGTCGCGCTCGGCGGGCAGGTCGACGGTGACGTCGTCGAGCACCACGGTCGGCGAGGCGGAGAGCACCAGCACCCGCTGGCCGAGGTAGACCGCCTCGTCGATGTCGTGGGTGACGAACAGGGTGGTCACCCCGAGCCGCTGCCACAGCGACCGGACCAGGTCCTCCAGGTCCGCCCGGGTCTGCGCGTCGACCGCGGCGAACGGCTCGTCCATCAGCAGGATGTGCGGCTCGTACGCGATGGCCCGGGCGATGGCGACCCGCTGCTGCATGCCACCGGAGAGCTGCCACGGGTACGCCCCGTGCACATCGGCCAGGCCGACCGCCTCCAGCGCCTGGTGGATCAGCTCCTCCCGGCGCGCCTTCGGCAGCTTCTTCTGCTTCAGCGGCAGCTCGACGTTGCCCCGCACGGTCATCCACGGGAAGAGGCTGCGGCCGTACTCCTGGAAGACCACCGCCATGCCCGGCGGCGGCCCGTCGACCGCCTCGCCTTCCAGCACCACCTCGCCGGAGGTCGGCGCGAGCAGGCCGGCGATGCACTTGAGCAGGGTGGTCTTGCCGGCGCCGGACGGGCCGACCACGCAGACCAGTTCGCCCTTGGCGACCGCGAAGGTCAGGTCGCGTACCGCCTCGACGCTGCGGCCGTGCCCCTCGTACACCTTGCGCACGCCGCGTACGTCGAGCAGCGCCTCGGTCTGGTTGTCGGTCATCAGTTACTCCCTCGCTGGGCCTGACGCAGGCCGAAGTACCACTTGAGGACCCGTCGCTCGAAGATTCGCATGGCGGTGGCGAGCAGGAAGCCGAGCAGCCCGAGTAGCAGGATGCCGGTCCACATCTCGGTAACGGCGAAGGTCCGTTGGAACTGGATGATGCTGAAGCCGAGCCCGTTGCTGGCGGCGAACATCTCGCTGATCACCATGAGGATGATCCCGATGGAGAGGCCCTGCCGCATGCCGGTGACGATCTGCGGGCTGGCCGAGCGGATGATCAGGTGCCACAGCCGGGCCGGGCCGCGTACGCCGTAGCAGCGCGCGGTCTCCACCTGCACCTCGTCGACGGCCCGGACGCCCTCGACGGTGTTGAGCAGGATCGGCCAGACGCAGCCGGAGACGATCACGAGCACCTTCATGGTGTCGCCGATGCCGGCGAAGAGCATGAGCACCGGCACCAGCACCGGTGGCGGGATGGCCCGGAGGAACTCCAGCACCGGCTCGCAGAAGGCGCGCAGCCGGGGCGACGACCCGATCGCCACGCCCAGCCCCACGCCGAGCAGCACGGCGAGGGTGAAGCCGCCGAACAGCCGCAGCAGGCTGGGCAGCACGTCGGTGCCGAGCCGGCCGGAGTGCACCCAGACGTCGGCGACGCTGGCCAGGATCTCCGACAGCGGCGGCAGGTAGTAGCTGTCGCTGTCGGCGGTGAGCATCCACCACACGGCCAGCAGCGCGATCGGCAGCGCCAGCGCGGCCACGGTGGTCCGGGTGATGCGACGTGCGATGTTCATGCCGCTACCTCCCGGCGGACCGACGGGTGCCAGGCCAGCAGCCACCGCTCCAGTCGGCGGGCCAGCACGTTGACCGCCACTCCGAGCAGTCCGGTGACGATGATCAGCGCGTACATGCGGGCGACGGCACCGCCGGACTGCGCGGCGCCGATCTCGTTGCCCAGGCCGGGGGCGCCGATGACGAGTTCGGCGGTGATGGCGAGGATCAGGGCCACGGCCGCGGCCAGGCGCACGCCGGTGAGCACGTACGGCAGCGCGGTCGGCCAGGTGACGTGCCGGATGCGGGCGAGGCGACCGAGCCCGAACGTGCGGGCGGTCTCCTGCGCGACCGGGTCGACGTCCTGCACGCCGTAGAGGACCTGGACCAGCACCTGCCAGAACGCGGCGTAGACCACCAGCAGCAGCACGGACCGTAGGTCGGTGCCGAAGACCAGCACGGCCAGCGGGATGAGCGCCACCGAGGGGATCGGCCGGAGGAACTCGATGGTGGAGGCGGTCGCCTCGCGCAGGATCGGCACGGTGCCGATGACGAACCCGACGACGACGCCGAGGGTCACGGCGATGATCAGGCCGAGGAACCAGCCCCGCGCGGTGTCGCCCAGAGCGGTCCAGAAGGTCGACTCTCCGGCCAGGTCGGCCAGGGCGACCGCGATGCGGCTGGTCGGCGGCAGGTAGTCGGGCGAGACCAGGCCGGTGCGCGGCACCGCCTCGATCAGCGCGAGGAAGGCGGCGAACCCGAGCACACCGAGCAGCACGGTGCCGCCGGGAAGCCGGGTCCGGCCGGCACCGCCGGCCCGCGTGTCGCGGGCCGGCGGGGCGAGGGTGGATGTCACGGGAGCAGCTCCGCGATGTCGACCTTCTCGCTGACCAGACCGTCGGCGAGCATCAGGTCGGCCATGGTCTGGACGGAGTCACGGTTGATCTGGCCGGACCAGCCCGGCAAGGTGATCTTCTCGGCGACCGCCGGGTCGATCTGGGTGTAGGTCAGCAGCGCCGCGCGGGCCTCGGCCGGGTTCTCCTGGGCGTACGCCAGGGACTTCTCGATGGCGGCGACGAACCGCTTGGTGAGGTCGCCCTTCTCCTGGACCGTCTTCTCGGTGGTGAAGTACGCGGCGATGGTCAGGTTCGGCGCGGTGTCGACGAAGTTGGACGCGACCACCTTGGCGCCCTGGTCCTGCGCCACGGTGAAGAACGGCTCGACGATCCAGGCGGCGTCGACCCGCTTGCCGGTCACCGCGGCCGGCATGTCGGGGAAGGGCAGCTCGACGAACTTGACCCCGGAGGGGTCGCCGCCGGCCTTGCGGATCGAGGCGCGCACGGTGGTGTCGCCGATGTTCTTCAGGTTGTTCACCGCGACGGTCTTGCCGGCCAACTCGGCCGCGCTGGTGATCGGGCTGTCGGCCGGTACGACGATCCCGCCGAAGTCCTTGCCCTGCTCGCCGGTGGAGGAGTTGCCCTCGGCGATGGCCTTGAGTGGCAGGTTCTGCGAGCGGGCCACGATGAGCGAGACGACGTTGCCGAAGGCGAAGTCGAACTCGCCGCTGACCACGCCCGGCACGGCGGCGGCGCCGCCGGTGGTGTTGACCACCTCGACCTCGATGTTCTGCTCGGCGAAGAAGCCCTTCGAGATGCCGAGGTGCAGCGGTGCCACGTCGACGATGGGGATGGCGCCGACCTTGACCTTCGTGGTGCCCTCGGCCCCGCCGGCCTCGTCGGCGTCGGAGCCGCATGCTGCGACGGAGGCGAGCAAAGCGGCGGCGGTTATGGCGGATACGACTAGACGGCGCATGCAGGTACTCCCGCGTCCGGCGGTCCGTGGAGGGGACCGGGGGGTGTGGTGGGTGCTGGTCCGGAGGAGCTTCCCAAGCTGTTCGCAAACCGAACGGCTGTTCTCATCTAGAACGTTTGCACGTGGCCTGGCTCACGTCAACGGGTCGCCGCAACATTTCTGCAACAGGGCCGTCGCCGCGAACTCGGCCGGTCGGCGCGCGTTGACGGATGCCGCCGCCGGGCACTACGTTCGAGATAAGTACGTGAGTCCGCATACCGAACAGCGTGTGCGGGCAACGAAATCGCAGGAGGCGGGGAGGCTCATGGCGAAGCTCGTCTCGCTGGCCGACGGTGTCGCGGAACTGGTCCGCGACGGGGACATGGTGGCGCTGGAAGGGTTCACGCACCTCATCCCGTTCGCCGCCGGCCACGAGATCATCCGACAGGGACGGCGCGACCTGACCCTGGTACGGATGACACCCGACGTCATCTACGACCAGCTCATCGGCGCCGGCTGCGCGCGCCGCCTGGTCTTCTCCTGGGGCGGCAACCCCGGCGTCGGATCGCTGCACCGCTTCCGCGACGCCGTGCAGAACTCCTGGCCGGCGTCGTTGGAGCTGGAGGAACACAGCCACGCGGGGATGGCCA